>JBEKKW010000034.1:0-21248 GCA_050010495.1 Acidimicrobiales bacterium | reverse complement strand
TTCGACGTGAGGTCGGCCTCGTCAAGGCGTGATCCGCCCCCGAGGCACTCGGTGACGTTGTCGCCGGTCAGCTCGACGTGCAGTCCGCCCGGCCACGTGCCGAGCGACTGGTGCAGGTTGAAGAACTGGCCGGTCTCGGACATGATGTCGTCGAAGTGGCGGGTCTTCTGTCCGCCCTGGGCGAGGAAGGTGTTGCCGTGCATCGGGTCGCACGTCCAGAGCACGTGGGCCCCGTCGGCGCGCAGCGCTTCGACGAGCGGGGTCAGGCGATCGTTCACCCTCTCGTGGCCCATGCGCGAGATGAGGGTCAGCCGTCCGGGGGTGTTGACGGGATTCAAGACCTCCACCAGGCGGCGCAGTTCGTCGACCTCCATGGTCGGGCCGACCTTGAGGCCGATCGGGTTGGCCACGCCGCGCAGGAACTCCACGTGGGCGCCGTCGAGCTGGCGGGTGCGGTCGCCGACCCAGAGCATGTGCGCCGAGCAGTCGTAGAAGTCGCCGCTCAAGGAGTCGCGTCGCGTGAGGGCCTGCTCGTAGGGCAGGATGAGGGCCTCGTGGCTGGTGTAGAAGTCCACGCCCTGCAGGGCGCTGTCGTCGTGCAGGTCGATGCCGCAGGCCTTCATGAACAACAGGGCCCGTTCGATCTCGTCGGCCACCATGGAGTAGCGCTTGCCCTCGAGCGAGTTGGCCACGAACTCCTGGTTCCACACGTGCACGCGCGACAGCGCGGCGAAGCCGCCGGTGGTGAAGGCGCGCAGCAGGTTGAGCGTCGCGACGCTCTGGTGGTAGGCGCCCAGGAGCCGTTCGGGGTCGGGGCGACGGCTCTCGGCGCTGAATTCGTCACCGTTGACGATGTGCCCGCGGAAGGCCTCGAGGGTCTGGCCGTCACGCTCCTCGGTCGCGTCGCTGCGGGGCTTGGCGAACTGGCCCGCGATGCGCCCGACCTTGATCACCGGCACGCCGGCCGCGTAGGTCAGCGCCACCGCCATCTGCAGGATGACCTTCAACTTGTCGCGGATCGCGTCGGCCGAGCCCTCGTGGAAGGACTCGGCGCAGTCGCCGGCCTGGAGCAGGAAGGCCTTGCCCTCGCTGGCCGCGCCGAGCTGCTCGAGCAGTCGACGGACCTCGCCGGCGAAGACGAGGGGAGGCTTCGTCGCCAGTTGGGACTCGACGCGCGCGAGGTGGTCCTCGTCGGACCAGGTCACCCCTTGGGCGATCGGGCGCGTGCGCCAGGAGGTCGCCGTCCAGTCGTCGTTCCGCTGCGCCATCCAGTGATTCTAGATGGAACGAGGAGCGGTAGGTCATTGCCCTTAGGCTTTGCGCGTGACAGCCCGGCGCCTCGGTCTCTTTGGTGGGACCTTCGACCCGCCGCACCTGGGACACGTGGCCGCCCTCGAGGCGGCCGCGCGCACCGCGAACTTCGACGTCATCGAGGTGACCGTCGCGGGCGATCCCTACCTGAAGAACGACGGGACCGTGATCCACGACGCCCGCGAGCGCCTGGCCATGGCGCGCGCCGCCTTCGAGGGGCTCGCGCTCGTCGAGGTCTCGGACCGCGAGATCCGCCGTCCCGGGCCCTCCTACACCATCGACACCGTGCGTGAACTGCTCGAGGTCGCCGGTGACGTGGACGTGATCGTGGGCGCCGACCTGGTCGCCCAGATCGACCGGTGGCACGACGCGTCGACACTGGCGACGTTGGTGCGACTGGGCGTCGTGCCCCGTCCGGGTGGCGCGACCAAGGCCCCCGAGGGATGGGAAAGCTATGAAATTGCAATGGATCCCGTCGATCTGTCGAGTTCGTTCATCCGCGACGTCGCACCGGACGCGGAGATTCTGAGAAAGTTTCTTCCCGAGGCCGTTATTCCGCTCTACCTCAGTTTGCGAGGCTAGAGTTTGTCCAGCATGGCGGTTCGAATCTTCGACCTAAATGAGACGCAGTCCTCGCGACTGACGGTTTTGGAAGCGGCGCCCCCAAGGCGCCAAGATCTACGACGCACGAAGATGCGCTACGCGGCGCTCGGTGTCGTGTCGCTGCTCGCCCCCTTCGTCGCTGCACTGTGCGTGCTTGGAGTGACCCACTGAGTGAATCCGTGACCAGTGGCGAGCTCGCTCGCAGCTCGTACAGCGGATTTGTGACCACCCTCGTCGCAGCCGCGATGCGCGCGGCCCAGTCCAAGTTGGGCCTCGACCCCGTGGTGCTGGACATGCGCGAGCTCATCGACTCCTTCGACGCGCTGGTCGTCGCGGCCGGTCGTAACGACCGCCAGGTGCGCGCCATCGCCGAGGAGATCGAGCTGTTCGTCGACATCGCCCTGGGCGTAACGCCGACGCACGTTGAGGGCCGCAGCGGCGGGGAGTGGATCGCGCTCGACTACGGCGACGTGATCGTGCACGTCTTCGACGAGGCGGCGCGCGCCTACTACGACTTAGAGCACCTGTGGAACGCGGCCCCGGCGGTGCGCACCGAACGCACGGCCTAGGGCTCGAGCAGCGCTTCGCAGTCCTTGACCGTCACGACCGACGCGAAGGTGCGATTGGGCAGCAGTGAGGGCTCGTTCTGGCCGGCCACCGAGATCGTAATGCCCGAGGTCGCCCCCGCGTAGTAGGCGGTGAAGACGAGCTGGCCGATGGCCAGCACCTCCTTGGCCCGCCCCAGGGCGGCCAGCGACTGCGACACGTCGATGTAGCCGACCTTGTTGGTGATGGTGGCCTGGAGGATCACCAGGTTCGACGGCAGGTCCGTCGCGTAGCCGCCGAAGGACTCGATCTTCGTCGGTCCGAGGATGAGCTGGTCGAGCACCGAGGTCAGTCGCACCGGCGCGGTCACGATCCGGCTGGAGGGGGCCAGGTGGCCGGTGGCGTCGACGATGTAGATCGGCTGGGTCTTGAAGCGGACCCGCCCCTTGTGGGTGCCGGGGATATAGCGACCGAGCAGTCCGAACTGCACGTGCGAGGCGCCGATCAAGGTGGGCTTGCTCGAGGCCGAGATCAGGGTGCAGCCGGACAGGGCGAGCGCCGCCAGGGCGACCACGGCGAGGGTGCGCAGCCGTCTCACTCGTCGCCACCTTCGATGAGGGGCAGCGAGATCTCGAAGCGGGCGCCGCCCTCGGGTCCCTCGTCCACGTTGATGGTGCCGCCAAAGGTCAGCACGTGGTCGTGCACGAGGGCCAGCCCCAGCCCGGTGCCCCGCGCGATCCCTCGGTCGTGCGCCGCGCGACCGCGGAAGAACCTCTGGAAGACCCGCTCGCGTTCGTCGGTAGGGACCCCGGGACCGGCGTCGTCGACGTCGATGACGAGGCGGTTCCCCTCGACGCTGATGCGCACCGCGACCGCGCCGCCGGCGTAGTGGTGGGCGTTGTCGATGAGGTTGGTCATGGCCCGCTCGAAGCGGCGACGGTCGACGCTGACGAGCGGCTCACCCACGTCGGGCGCCACCTCGATGGGCGGCGCGACGAGGCCGTGGTGCTGCGCGCCCGAGCGCACCGACTGGCGAACGAGTTCGATCGCCGGCACGGTCTCGATCAAGACCGGCGCGGCGCCGGCGTCGCTGCGCGTGATCTCGAGCAGGTCCTCGACCAGGGACTGGAAGACCGAGAGGTCGGCGACCAAGAGGTCGAGGCTCTGTTGGGCGACGGGCGAGAGCTCGTCGCGGTGCTGGGAGAGCACGGTCGCCGTCGTCGCCAGGGTCGTGAGCGGTGAGCGCAACTCGTGGCTGACGTCGCTGGCGAAACGGGCGTCGCGCTCGAGGCGCTCCACCAATTGGCTGACCATCGCGTTGAAGGACTCAGTGAGCTGCTGGACCTCGCGGTCGGTGTTGCGCGTGACCAGTCGGGTCGTCAACTCGCCGCCGGCGATCAGGGCCGCCGCCGCCGAGACCCGCTCGAGCGGACGCACGGTGCGCCGCGTGACCCACAGGCCCCCGGCGATGCCCACCAGCGACGTCAGTATCGCCCCGGCGCCGAGGACCTGGAGCAGGATGGTCAGCGTGCGCTCGAGCTTGCCCAGCTGGAAGACCTCGAAGAACTGGGTCTCCACCGCGGGGATCGGTACGCCGACGACGAAGATGGAGTGCTGGTTGACGTAGAGCGTCTGTTCGGTGGCGTGGCCGGCGTCGGCGGCCAGGATGATCTCCTGGGACACGTCCTGGGTCGCCGCGCCCGAACTCTTGGAGAGCCACTGGTTGTGGGTCTGGATCAGGACGTCCGACGCGGTGGCCTTCTGGATCGAGTTCAACAGGTTCGCCAGTTCGGGAGGGGAGGTGTAGAGCGTCGAGCGCACCAGGGCCGCGTTCACGAAGCTCTGGCGCAGGTCGGACTGCTGCTGGTCGTTCACCAGGACGTGCTTGACGCCCACGTAGGTCAACGCGGCGAAGAGCGAGCTCAGCAAGAAGGCGCCGAGACCGAAGGTCACCAGCAGGCGAAGTCGCAGACTGCGACGATGCACTAGAGCACCAGCTTGTATCCGGCTCCCCGGACGGTCACCAGGTAGAGCGGGTTCGAGGGGTCGGGTTCGATCTTGGTACGCAGGCGTCGGATGTGCACGTCGACCAGACGGCTGTCGCCGAAGTAGTCGTAGCCCCAGACCCGCTCGAGCAGGTCCTCGCGCGAGAGGATCTTCCCGTTGGCCGAGGCCAGGTCGGTGAGGAGGCGGAACTCCGTCGAGGTCAGGTGCAGTTCGGTGCCGTCGTGTTGGCGCACCACACCCTCGTCGGGGATCACGTGCAGGCGGCCCAGGGCGAAGGCCTTGGCGCTCTTGTCGGGTCGGCGGCGCAGGTGCGCCCGCACCCGGGCCAGCAGCTCTTCGGGCACGAAGGGCTTGGTGACGTAGTCGTCGGCGCCGGACTCGAGGCCGAGCACCACGTCGGCCGTCTCGTCACGGGCCGAGACGATGACGATGGGCAGGTCGCTGCTCGCGCGCAGCGCCTGGCAGGTCTCGAATCCCGTCATCGCGGGCAGCATGATGTCCACGATCGCGATGTCGGCGGCCATGCGGTTGAAGAGGGCGACGCCCACCTCGCCGGTGGGCGCGTCGTCCACGACGAAGCCCTCGCCCTCGAACATCAGTCGCAGGGCGGTGCGAATCCGGTCGTCGTCCTCAACGATCAAGATCCGGGGCACGCGGTCTCCTTTGGAATCATCGCCAAGACTACCGAGGTCCGACTTGGCGCCAGCGTTGTCGTAGCCTTGGGGCGTGTCTGGTCTGGACAAAGAGCGCTCCACCCGCGATCCGTGGCGCCTCGACGGCTTCTACGTGACCTTGCGCGCGGCCGACCGTTCGCCGGCCACCCTGCGCGCCTACCGCAGCGACCTCGAGCAGTTCGTGGTGTGGGCCGAGGGCCGCCACGTCGTTCGACCGCCGCTGGTCACCACGAAGGTGCTGCGTGAGTACCTCGTGCACATGACCGAACGGGGCGACGAACGCACGTCCATCGTGCGACGGCGCGCGGCGCTGCGCAGCTACTTCGCCTGGCTCGTCGAGCGGGGCCACCTCGGTGAGAATCCCGCGGCGCGCCTCTCCGCCCCGCGGCCCCCGTCGCAGCTGCCCAAGATCGTCGTGCGCGAGCAGCTGGAGAGCCTGCTCGACGACGACTGGGGCGCCGACGAGTGGGCCACGCTCGACCGGGCGGTGTGCGAGGTGCTCTACGGCGCGGGCCTGCGCGTGAGCGAGCTGTGCGGACTCGACGTCGACAGCGTCGACTTCTCGCGGGGCCTGCTGCTTGTACTCGGCAAGGGGCGCAAGGAACGCATCGTACCGCTGCACGCGCGCGGCCTCTCGGCATTGCAACAGTGGCTCGACGGTGACCGCGAGGAGGTGGCCCGCGAGGACTCACCACCCGAGGCCCTGTTCTATAACCGACGGGGCAAGAGGCTCGGCCCGCGCGACGTGCGCCGCATCCTCGACAGCCGCGTCTCGCGCGGGCACGTCCATCCCCACGCGCTGCGCCACACCTACGCGACGCACCTGCTCGAAGGCGGGGCCGACCTGCGCGTGGTGCAGGAGCTGCTCGGCCACGAGAGCCTGACGACGACCCAGCTCTACACCCACGTGTCGAAATCGCGCCTGCAGAAAGTCCACCACCAGACCCACCCGAGGGGCTAGCGCCTCCAGCGGCTAGCATGGACTGGCTCGCCCAACGGTGGGTGAGCATGAGATGCCCCTGTGGTTTCGTACGGTCGCCGCTTGCGGTGCTCCGCAGGGGTCGAGCAACCGAACGGAAGGAAACTACGTGGCACTCGTCACTTTGCAGGAGCTGTTGGACTCGGGCGTGCACTTCGGGCACCAGACCCGGCGATGGAACCCCAAGATGCGCCGATTCATTCTCGGTGAACGCAACGGCATCTACCTGATCGATCTTCGAAAGACCTTGGCGGGCATCGAGACGAGTTACGCCTACGTCCGCGACCTCGTCGCCGAGGGCGGGGTCATCCTCTTCGTCGGCACCAAGAAGCAGACCCAGGGTCCTATCGAGGACTACGCCAAGGCCTGCGGCATGCCCTTCGTGAACCAGCGCTGGCTCGGCGGCATGCTGACCAACTTCTCGACCGTGGCCGGCCGCGTCAAGCGCATGGTGGAACTTCGCGCCATGGAGCGCGCGGGCGACTTCGAGAACATGCCCAAGCGCGAGGCCCTGCACCACAGCCGCGAGCTCGAGAAGCTCGACCGCAACTTGAGCGGCATCTCCAACCTCGACCGCGTCCCCGACGCCATCTTCGTGATCGACACCAAGAAGGAGCACATCGCGGTGACCGAAGCGCGCAAGCTCGGTCTGCCCGTCGTCGCCGTCGTCGACACCAACTGTGACCCCGACGTGATCGACTACGTGATACCCGGCAACGACGACGCGATTCGCGCCGGGGCGCTGCTCTGTCGCCTGATGGCCGACGCCGTCACCGAAGGACGATTCATCCGCGCCAACCGTCCGGTCGTCAACCGTTCGTCGGCGCCCGCGCCGGCTGCCGACGTGGTCGTCGAAAGCGTCGAGGTAGTGGACGTCGTCGAGGCGCCCGTCGTCGAGGCGGAGGCGCCCGCCGTCGAGGCGGAGATGCCCGTCGCTGAGGTGGTCGCGTCGAGCGACGCCCCCGCGCAGAGCGCCACGATCGACGAGACGCCCGTCGACGAAGCGGCAGTGCCCGAAGAGGCTCCCACGGCCGACGACGTCACGGTCGAGTCGTCGAGCGCTGTATAAATTTGTCGGTCGCGAAGTACGAAGGAGAACCAAGGTGAGCTTCACCGCAAAGGACGTGCAGGCGCTGCGCCAGTTGACCGGTGTCGGGATGATGGATGCCAAGCAGGCGCTCGTCGAGACCGATGGCGATATGGAGGCCGCGGTCCAGTGGCTACGAGTTCACGGGAAGGCATCGGCGGCCAAGCGGGCCGACCGCGAGGCCGGCGAGGGCGCCGTGGCCGTCGTGCGTGACGGCAAGGTGGCCGCGATCGCCGAACTGCGCTGCGAGACGGACTTCGTCGCGAAGTCCGACGACTTCGTGTCGCTGGTCGACGAGATCGCCGCGCGCGTCGCCGCCGAGGGCGAGGGCGCGACGGCCCAGTTCGAGGGCCGTATCGAGACCCTGCTCACGACGCTCAAGGAGAACATCTCGCTCGGGCGGGTCTACCGTCTCGAGGCCGGGGAGGACGAAGTGGTGGACACCTACATCCACCTCCAGTCGGGCCGCGGCGTCAACGCGGTGGCCGTGGTCGTCAAGGGCGGCACCGAGGAGGTGGCCCACGAGGTCGCGGTGCACATTGCATTCACCAAGCCGCAGTACCTCACGCGCGAGGAGGTCCCGGCGAGCGAGGTCGACGCCGAGCGCCAGACCGTCGAGGAGATCTCGCGTAACGAGGGCAAGCCGGAGGCGGCGCTGCCCAAGATCATCGAGGGCCGTCTCAACGGCTGGTACAAGGACCGGGTCCTGCTCGAGCAGCCCTACGTGAAGGACGAGAAGCAGACCATCAAGCAGTTCTTGGGCGCCGCGACGATCACCGCGTTCGCCCAAGCGGTCATCGGGAGCTAGGCGACCCGTGCGGCGAGTCGTGCTCAAGCTCTCGGGCGAGGCGCTCGCCTCGGCCGCGAGCGACGAGACGATCGACGCGTCGACGGTGGACTTCCTGGCCCGCGAGATCGCCGGCGCGATGCAGCGCGGCGGTCTGGAACTGGCCGTCGTGGTCGGCGGCGGCAATATCTGGCGCGGCGCGACCGGGGCGATGGCCGGGATGAACCGGGCCAATTCGGACCTGATGGGCATGCTCGGCACCGTGATCAACGCGCTCGCCCTGCAGGACGCCATCGAGAACCACGGTCGGCCCACCAGGGTGATGTCCGCGATCGGGATGGACCAGGTCGCCGAGCCGTACATCCGCCGTCGCGCCGTGCGCCACCTCGAGAAGGGCCGCGTCGTCATCTTCGCCGCGGGCATGGGCAACCCCTACTTCACGACCGACACCCCGGCGGCCCAGCGCGCCGCCGAGATCGAGGCCGAGATCGTCCTCAAGGGAACGCACGGGGGAGTGGACGGTGTCTACAGCGAGGATCCCCGCGTCAACCCCGGGGCCACCAAGTTCGACGAGATCTCCTTTGACGAGGTGATCGCGAGGGACCTGCGCGTGATGGACATGACGGCCATCACGTTCTGCAAAGACAACCATCTTCTGCTTCGGGTCTTTGACCTGATGGCGGAGGGCAACCTCGGTCGCGCGCTCGACGGTGTCGCCGTCGGTACGCTGGTGAAGTAATGGAAGATGAACTCGTCGAGCTCGTGATGGACGACACGCGTGAACGCATGGCGCGGGCCCTCGAGCACGTCAAGAGCGAATTCGCCACCGTGCGCACCGGTCGGGCGTCGCCGTCGCTCGTGGAGAACCTGATGGTCGACTACTACGGCGCCGAGACGCCGCTCAAGAGTCTCGCCAATTTCTCCGTGCCCGAGCCCCGCCTGCTGGTCGTGTCGCCCTTCGACAAGGGTGCGATGGGGGCCATCGAGAAGGCGATCACCAACGCCGACCTCGGTCTTAATCCCTCCAACGACGGCATCGTGATCCGCCTGACCTTTCCCTCGCTGACCGAAGAGCGCCGCAAGGGCTTCGTCAAGATCGTGCGCACCAAGGCCGAAGAGGGCAAGGTCGCGCTGCGCGGTGTGCGACGCCACGCCCGCCAGGAACTGGAGAACCTCGAGAAGGAGCACGGCCTGTCCAAGGACGAGATCGAGCGCCTGGAGAAGATCCTGGACAAGATCACCCAGGACGAGGTCGCCCAGGTGGACGTGCTGTTGCACAACAAGGAGCAGGAACTTCTTGAAGTCTGACGACGAACTCTTCGGGGACGAGCCCACGGGCGAGGTCCCGCTCGTCAGCGCCACCGACTCGCGCGTCACCATCACCGGTGCCGAGATCGCGGCCGAGGCCACCGAGGACGTCCCGCTCTTCGACGAGGAGACCCTGCTCCCGCACTGGACCGACGCGCCGACCGGCCAGGTCCCGATCGTCGTCGCCCGTGAGGCGGCCGACAGCGACGACCCGTGGGCCGCCGTGCCGGCCCCGGCCTGGCGCGAGGGCGAGGCCGACTGGGTGGCCCACGAGGAGCAGTTCGACGCGTCCATCCTGGCCGGTGAGGCCAAGGAGGAGGGCGACGCGAGGCCCTGGGAGTTCGTCGAGACCGAGGAGATCGCGCCCGAGGTCGAGGTCGAGGTCGAAGTCGAGGCGCCCCGACCGGAGCCGAGTCGCCTCAACCGCACACGGCGCACCATCAGCGAAAATCCGTTGGCCGGCCGGGCCGTGCGCCAGAGCTCCTCGAGCAGCGTCTCGACGGCGACGGCGACGGGCCTGCTGCTCGCGGCGGTCGTCGTGGGGATCTTCCTGTGGGGCACGATCCCCGTCGCGGTCCTGGTGCTGATCGCGCTGGGTCTCGCCGCCGCGGAGGCCTACGCCGCCTTCCGTTCCGTCGGCGCCCATCCGGCCACCATCCTGGGCATCGTCGCCGTCTTGACGATCGGGGTGGCCGTCTACAACAAGGGCCAGGCCGCCATCGGCGCGGTCACCGTGCTCGTGCTGATCTTCGGCTTCATCTGGTATTTGAGCGCGCCGCGCAAGATCGACGTGCTCGACGGCCTCGGGGCCACGCTCTTCGTCTACGTGTGGATCGGCGTGCTCGGCTCGTACGCGCTGCTGCTCATATCGCCGAACTCGTTCGTGCACAAGCACGGGTTGGCCTTCCTCTTCGGCGCGATCTTGCTCACGGTCGCCAACGACACCGGCGCGCTCTTCATCGGGCGCTGGCTCGGCCGCCACCCGCTCAACACCGCGTTGTCGCCCAACAAGACCATCGAGGGCACGCTGGGCGGATCGCTTGTCACCCTCATCGTCGGCGTCGCGCTCCTGCCCCTGATCAGTCCCTGGGGACACCGCAGCGGCCTCGAAGCGGCCGTCGCGCTGTGCGTGGTCATCCCCCTGGGCGACCTGTTCGAGTCGATGTTCAAGCGCACGCTCGGCATCAAGGACCTCGGGCGGCTGCTGCCCGGCCACGGCGGGATGCTCGACCGGATCGACGGGCTGCTCTTCGCGATCCCGACCATGTACTACCTGGCGCACATCCTCAAACTGGGTTAGCGGTGTTCTCGTCGCGACCCAGCGTCGCGCTCCTGGGCGCGACCGGCTCGGTGGGCACCCAGACCCTCGACGTGCTGCGCGCCGAGGACGACGGCTTCGAGCTGGTCGCGCTCGCCGGAGGGCGGCGCCTCAGCGAGCTGGCCGCTATCGCGCACGAGTTCCACGTCAAGCGCATCGGCGTCGTCACCGAGAGCGACCGCGACACCCTTCTCGACATCGTCGACGGTCAGGTCGACATCGTGGTCGGCGCCGACGGTCTGAGCGAGTTGGCCCGCGAGGCCGACATCGTGGTCAACGCGGTGGTGGGTTTCGCCGGACTACCGGTGACGTTGTCGGCGCTGTCGGCCGGGCGGCGCTTGGCCCTTGCGAACAAGGAGTCGCTGATCGCCGCCGCGGCGCTGGTGGCGACGGTGCGCTCGACGCCCGGCGCGGAGATCCTCCCGATCGATTCCGAGCACTGCGCCATCCACCAGTGCCTGGCCAGTTCGCGCGGCCGTGATCGTTACCCCGACGTCAAGCGGCTGCTGTTGACCGCGTCGGGCGGACCCTTTCGCGGGTGGTCGGCGTCGCGCCTAGAGACGGTGACCCTCGAGGACGCGCTGCAACACCCGACGTGGTCGATGGGCCCCAAGATCACCGTCGATTCCTCGACGCTGATGAACAAGGGTCTCGAGGTCCTCGAGGCGTCGGCCCTCTTTGGCATCGAGGTCGATCGCGTCGACGTGGTGGTGCATCCCCAGTCGATCGTGCACTCGATGGTCGAGTACGTCGACGGCTCGATCATCGCGCAGCTGTCCCGTCCCGACATGCGCCTGCCCATCGCGTACTGCCTCGGGTTGCCCGAGCGGCTCGACCACGGTTGGGGCCGACTCGATTTCACCCAACCCCTCGAGCTGAGCTTCGAGGAGCCGGACCGAGCTCTCTTTCCCGCCCTGGCCCTGGCCTACGCGGCGGCCCGGCGCGGGGGCGCGGCGCCGGCGTGGCTGAGCGCCGCCAACGAGGTGGCCGTGGAGGCCTTCCTCGCGGGATCGTTGTCCTGGGGGGAGATCGTGCCCACGGTGGCCGCGGTCATGGACCTCTACGTCGACGACCCACTGTCGACACTTGATGATTTGTTGGGCAACGACGCGACGGCTCGACGACTGGCCCACGGTATCCTCAAAAAGTAGCAATGAAGACTTCCTCCGACCGGCGTTCGCTGGTCCTCTTGTTCCTCGGGGTCGCCGCGCTCGCGGGGCTGCTGGCCTGGTGGGGCGGTTGGGCCCTGCCGCTCGTGATCGCGGCCGTGGTGGTGATGGTGATCGGCCACGAGTTCGGCCACTTCATCGTGGCCAAGCGTTCCGGCATGGTCGTCACCGACGCCTTCGTCGGCTTCGGGCCGGTCGTGTGGTCGACGACGCGCGGCGAGACCCGCTACGGCGTGCGGGCCCTGCTGCTCGGCGGGTACGTCAAAGTCCCGGGCATGTCCTGGGACGCCACGGTCGAGCCCGAACTGGAGCGGCGCACCTACCGTCAGGCCAGCTACCCGCGTCAGGTGCTCTTCGCGTCGGCGGGGTCCCTGATGCACCTGGTGATGGCGCTGGTGATCGCCTTCGCGGCGCTCACGTTCATCGGCCAGCCCTCGGTCAACCACGTCGAGGTCTCGGCCTTCACCAAGTGGGACGGTCACGCGAAGAACGCGGCCCAGTTGGGCGGCTTCAAGCTCGGCGACGAGATCGTCTCGATCGACGGACGGGCCGTGACGATGAACAACATCGTCGCGATGATCCACGACAACGCCGGCCATCGCCTTAGCGTGGTGGTCGATCGGGGTGGTCACGACCTCACCCTGCACGCCACCCCCGTCAACGGCGACACCATCAAGGTCAACGGCAAGACCCTCTCGAAGGCGGCGACGTCGGACGGCTACCTCGGCATCGCGCTGAACGAAGAGGCGGTGCGCACGTCGTTCCTCGCGGCCGTGCCGGCTTCGTTCGCCAAGATCAGCGCGACGGTGTCGGCCGGGGCGCACGCCATCGTGCACGTCTTCTCGCCCGGTGAGTTCTCGAGCCTGTTCCACCAGATCGCCTCGCCGACCGCGGCCGAGAGCAGCCACAACCAGCTGAACCGTCCCGTCTCGATCGTGGGGGCGGTGCGACTCGGGGTGCAGGGTGCGCAGGCCGGACCGGGCACGTTCCTCGAGATCTTGTTGATCCTCAACATCTTCGTCGGACTGCTCAATATGATCCCCATGCTGCCCCTCGACGGCGGGTTCGTGGCGGTGGCGACCTACGAGCGCCTGCGCAGCCGTCGGGGACAGCGCTATCACGCCGACGTGAACCGCCTGGCGCCGGTGATCTACGCCTTCGTCAGTGTGCTGCTGGTGCTGTTCGTGTGCACGTTGTACCTCGACATCGCCTTTCCCATCTCCAATCCCTTCCACTAGCGCTTCGGCCCCGGCGCCCAGCGGGCAGAATGGAGGGGTGGATGTCACCGCCAGCGCCCTGAGCCCCCGCCGCTCGACCCGTCAGATCGCCGTCGGATCGGTCAAGGTCGGCGGCGACGCCCCGATCTCGGTCCAGTCGATGACCACCACCAAGACGGCCGACGTCGAGGGGACCCTGGCGCAGATCTACGCGCTCGCCGGCGCCGGCGCCGACATCGTTCGCTGCACCTGCAACGAGGTCGCCGCGGCCGAGGGGCTGGCCCAGATCGTGCCCCGTTCGCCGGTGCCCATCGTGGCCGACATCCACTTCCACGTCGAGATGGCCCTCGCCGCGCTCGAGGCCGGTGTGCACGGGTTGCGCCTCAACCCCGGCAACCTGCGCAAGCCCGAGGAGATCAAGCTGGTCGCCAGCGAGGCCCGCGACCGGGGCGTGCCGATACGCATCGGGGTCAACGCCGGCAGCCTGCACCCGGCCATCTACGAGCGTTTCGGCGGCGCGACGCCCGAGGCCCTCGTCGAGTCGGCCCGCATCGAGCTGGCCTACTTCGAGGAGGTCGGCTTCTCCGACGTCAAGATCTCGGTCAAGGCCTCCTCGGTGGCGACGATGATCGCCGCCTACCGCCTGGCCTCGCAGACCTTCGACCACCCCCTGCACCTGGGCGTCACCGAGGCCGGTCCCCTGCCCGGGGGACTGTTAAAGGGCACGGCCGGGATCGGCACGCTGCTCGCCGAGGGCATCGGCGACACGCTGCGCTACTCGCTCACCGCCGACCCCGTCGAGGAGGCGAAGGCCGGACGACAGCTGCTCGAGGTGCTGGGCCTGCGCGTGCGCACCGGACTGGACCTGATCGCCTGTCCCAGCTGCGGGCGGGCCGAGGTCGACGTCATCAAGGTCGCCAACGAGGCCCAGATCGCGCTCAGCGCGCTCGACGTGCCGATCCAGGTCGCGGTGATGGGCTGCGTCGTGAACGGGCCCGGCGAGGCCCGCCACGCCGACCTCGGCATCGCCGCTGGCAAGAGGCGCGGTCACCTCTTCATCCAGGGCCAGATCGTGCGGGTCGTGCCCGAGGACGAGATGGTCGACGCGCTCGTCGAGGAAGCCAAGAAGATCGCCGCCGAAGGGGTGGAGGCCCGCCTGGCCGCGCGCGACGTGTCGGCCGAGGCCGAGGCCGCCGCCGACCGCGCCCTGCTGCTCGACGACCGCGGCGGCGACGTCAACCACGACCGCGAGCGGATCGAGAAGATCCGTCGCCGCTCGGGCAGCTGAGACACCTTCGGTAGAGTTTCTCAACGATTCCCAAGGAGCGACGTGGCCCCATCGAATGTGCTGACCCCCCAGAGCGAGGACTTCCCACGCTGGTACCAGGACGTCGTCGCCAAGGCCGAGATGGCCGACAACGGACCGGTGCGCGGCACGATGGTCATCCGTCCCTACGGCTACGCCATCTGGGAGCGGGTCCAGGCCGAGATCGACGGGCGTATCAAAGAGGCCGGCGCGCAGAACGCCTACTTCCCGTTGTTCATCCCCCAGAGCTACTTCGCGCGCGAGGCCGAGCACGTCGAGGGTTTCAGTCCCGAGCTGGCCGTCGTGACCTACGCCGGGGGCGAGGAGCTGGCCGAGCCGGTCGTGGTGCGCCCGACCTCGGAGACGGTGATCGGGGAGTTCATGGCCAAATGGATCCAGAGCTACCGGGACTTGCCGCTGCTGCTCAACCAGTGGGCCAACGTGGTGCGCTGGGAGCTGCGCCCGCGGCTCTTCCTGCGCTCGTCGGAGTTCCTCTGGCAGGAGGGCCACACCGCGCACGCCAGTTTCGAGGACGCCTCAGAGTACGTCCGCATGATCCACGCCGACGTCTACAACGACTTCTTGGAGAAGGTGCTGGCCATTCCGACCTTCCTCGGCATCAAGCCGGCCAGCGAGCGCTTCGCCGGCGCCGTCAACTCCATGACGGCCGAGGGCATGATGCGCGACGGCAAGGCGCTGCAGCTGGCCACCAGCCACGAGCTCGGCCAGAACTTCGCCAAGGCCTTCGACATCTACTTCCAGAACGAGGCGGGCCAGGCCGAGCTCTGCTACACGACGTCCTGGGGGTCGTCGACGCGCATCGTCGGCGGACTGATCATGGCCCACGGGGACGACGACGGATTGGTCCTGCCGCCCAAGTTGGCGCCCACGCAGGTGGTGGTGATCGCGGTGCGCGACGAGGCCGACGTCAACCAGGCCTGCGTCCAGGTCGCCGAGACGCTCAAGGCGAAGGGCCTGCGCGTCGTGGTCGACCGGGGCCGGGGCAGTTTCGGGCGACGGCTGACCGACTGGGAGATCAAGGGCGTGCCGTTGCGCGTGGAGGTCGGTCCCCGCGACCTGGCCCAGGGGGTCGTGACCCTGGTTCGTCGCGACCGCGCCGAGAAGCTCACGGTCGCGCTCGACGCGGTCGCGACGCGGGCCGAGCAGTCGCTCGAATCGGTCCAACGCGACATGTTCGACGCGGCCCTGCGCTTTCGCGACGGGCGAACCCGTGACGTCAACTCGGTCGAGCAGGCCGTCGAGGCGGCCCAGGACGGCTTCGCCCGATTGGCCTGGGACCTCGTGGGCCCGACCGGCGAGGACCGCCTCAAGGGCGACGCGATCACCGTGCGCTGCCTGCAGCGCGCCGACGGCACGATGCCCCTGCGCGACGACGAAGCGGACCTCGTCTGCATCGTCTCGAAGTCGTACTAGCGAGGCCTCCAAAAGTCAAGGGAATGAAAGAAATCGGCGGCGCCGCGGCGGACAATGTCCGATTGTGGCAAACCGTTTCGACTGCTACAATTGTTCCCGACAGTCCGCCTAGGACGTTTGGACTCGTTTAAGCGCGGGCCTCTGGCCCGCGCTTTCGTATTGTCTGACGGCCGGTGACACAGAGAGGAGGAGGCAATGGATCTAGAGACACCACTGCGTTCCCTCCTGGCTGCGTTGGGGCTGAACCTCTACGACGTAGAGCTGGCCGCCGGGACCCTCAACGTCACCGTGAACCGCGAGGGCGGGGTCGACCTCGAGGCCCTCACCAAGGCCAACCGCGCCATCTCGGAGTGGCTCGACGAACACGACCCGATTCCTGGACGCTTCACCCTCGACGTCTCGAGCCCGGGCCTGGAGCGGCGCCTGCGCACGCCCGAGCACTTCAAGAGCACCGTGGGCGAGCTCGTGACGCTACGCGAACTGCGCGACGGCGAGCCCACCCGACGCCTCGAGGGGGTCGTGTCGAGCGCCGACGAGACCACGGTGACCATCGACGACCGCGAGCACGGTCCCGTCGTCGTGTCGTTCGACCACGTCGAGCGGGCCCGAACCGTCTTTGAATGGGGAGCGTCCGCCAAGCCGTCGCCCTCGCGCCGTTCCGCGTCATCATCGACGAGCAAGAGAGGCTGATCATGGCGAACTTTGAATTTCTTGAGGCCCTCGGACAGATCGCGCGGGACCAGAACATCGACGAGGGCGAGCTGTTGGTCGCACTGGCCAACGCGTTGCTAGCCGCCTACAAGCGCCGTCCCGACTCGGCCGAGGACGCCGAGGTGGAGATCAACCCCGAGACCGGCGAGATCAAGGTGTGGGGCCTCGAGCTCGACCTCGAGGGCAACGTCACCAAAGAGTGGGACGCCACACCCGACGACTTCGGACGCATCGCGGCCCAGACGGCCAAGCAGGTGCTGATGCAGCTGATCCGCGACATCCAGCGCCGCCAGATGTACGAGGAGTTCGCCAACCGCGAGGGCGACATCGTCTCGGGCACGGTCCAGCAGAACGACAACCGCTACACCCTGCTCGACCTCGGCCGGGTCGAGGCCCTGCTGCCCCAGGCGGAGCAGATCGCCTTCGAGCGCTACGAGCACGGCGCGCGCATCAAGGTCTACATCGTCGAGGTCCGCAAGACCAACAAGGGACCCCAGATCGTGGTCAGCCGCACCCACCCCGCCCTGGTCGCCAAGCTGTTCGAGATCGAGGTGCCCGAGATCGCCAACGGCATCGTCGAGATCAAGGCCCTAGCCCGAGAGCCCGGACACCGCAGCAAGATCGCCGTGGCGTCCAACGACCCCCAGGTCGACCCCGTGGGGGCCTGCGTCGGCGCGCGCGGTTCACGGGTTCGCAACATCACCAACGAACTGCGCAGCGAGCGCATCGACGTGGTGCCCTACAGCGACGACCCCATCGAGTTCATCCAGGCGGCGCTGCAGCCGGCGCGCGTGCGCGAGGTGCGCCTCGACGAGGTCGAGGGCATCGCCACGGTGATCGTGCACGACCAGCAGCTCTCCCTGGCCATCGGCAAAGAGGGCCAGAACGCCCGACTGGCGGCGCGGCTCACGGGGTGGCGCATCGACATCCGCTCCGAGAACGAGGGCGTGGAGCCCGAGGTCGTCGAAGAGGTCTGGACCGAAGGCGAGGTCGTGGTCGACGAGACCGTGAGCGTCGTGCCCGGCGCTGACGGCGAGACGGTGATCGTCGTCGACGACGTGCTCACCGACGGCGTCGAAAGCGCCGAGGTCATCGAGGTCGACGTCGTGGACGAGTCGGCACCGGTCGAAGCGGCCGGCGAGGGCGAAGGCGCGGCACTGGGGGACGAGGCGTAGCCCCGTCCCCTGCGTCGTGCGTCGGGAACGACGGGGCGACCCGGTGATGGTGCGGTGAGTCCGTCGAGGGATCCACTCTGTCGTGTTATGGCGGTGAATTCGGGCAGTAACGGTTGTGGAAGAATAGATAACTGTGTTCGCAGGTCGTGCGGGCACGTGATGTAAGGGAAGATTTTGGCGCAGAAGAAGATTCGGGTACACGAGCTCTCCAAGGAACTTGGCCTCACGAGCAAAGAGTTACTCGATCTCGCCCAAAAACTGGGCATCGGGGCCTCGAGCCCCTCGGCGTCCATCGAGGACGCCCAGGCTGACCGCATCCGTCGCCGCGCCGATGCCGATGGTCTTCGCCGCGACGTCCCGCCGGACGTCGCCGCCAAGGCTGCCAAGTCGACCAAGGCCGTGAAGGCCACCAAGGCGGCGCCCGCCAAGGTGGCCGCGCCCGAGGCGCCCGCGCCGGTTCGTGCGACCCGCGTGGCGAAGGCGGCCCCCGAGGTTGCCCCCGCGTCCGCGCCGAGCGCGCCCGCCGCGCCCGTGCCCGTCGCCGAAGCGCCACCGGCCAAGGTCGTGCGCAGCAGCGTCGTGGCGCCCAAGCCGGCGCCCACCCGCACCGCCTCGCCCGACGGACCGGTGACCATGCGTCCCACGC
The DNA here is from genome assembly GCA_050010495.1 of Acidimicrobiales bacterium. Lineage (GTDB taxonomy): Bacteria > Actinomycetota > Acidimicrobiia > Acidimicrobiales > RAAP-2 > RAAP-2. The sequence goes on along the minus strand of JBEKKW010000034.1, from coordinate 2,970 downwards.
ACCGCACCGCCGCACCCGACGGTGGTGACGGGCCCCCCTCCTCGAGGCCGCCCATGAGTGCTTCGGGTCGACCGATACCCCCGCCGCCCGGTCGGCCCATGAGCGCCACCGGCCGTCCCATCCCGCCCCCGCCCGGCGCGCGGCGACCCATGCCGAGCGCCACCGGACGGCCTTCGGGACCGGGCGGTCCTCGACCGATGGGTTCGCGACCCTCGAGCGGCCCGCCCCGCACGGGCGCACCGTCGCGCCCCGGTGGACCGGGCGGTTCCAGCACCGGATTCGGCGGGCCCCGCACCGGGGGACCGTCCACGGGTGCGCCGGCCGGGCCGGGCCGGGGCCTGCCCAGTCGCGGCACCGGTGGACCACGGGGCAGCCAGCGCAAGGTCACGCGCCGGCGCCGGCGCAACGTCGAGGAGCTCGAGCCGACCCAGATGACCACCTGGCAGCCGAGCAGCGCGCCGGTGCCCGACGGGGAGATCATCATCGAACGCGGTTCGACGGCCAAGGACGTCGGCCCCAAGCTCAATCGCAGCGCCGCGGACATCATCCGCTTCCTGTTCCTTCAGGGTGAGATCGTCACCGCCGTGCAGGGCCTGAGCGACGACATGATCGAGCTGTACGCGGCCGAAGTGGGCGCGACCGTGCACCTGGTGGACCCCGGCGAACAGCAGGAGGCGGCGCTGCTCGCCAAGTTCTTCGACGAGGACGACGAGGAGGACGAGATCGCGGCCACGCCCCGCCCGCCGATCGTGACCGTGATGGGCCACGTCGACCACGGCAAGACCAAGCTGCTCGACCGCATCCGTCAGACCGACGTCGTGGCCGACGAGGCCGGCGGCATCACCCAGCACATCGGTGCCTATCAGGTGCAGTGGAAGGGCAAGGCCATCACCTTCATCGACACGCCGGGCCACGAGGCCTTCACGGCGATGCGCGCGCGCGGCGCGAAGGTGACCGACATCGTGATCCTGGTGGTGGCGGCCGACGACGGGGTCATGCCCCAGACCGTCGAGGCCATCAACCACGCCAAGTCGGCCGACGTGCCGGTGATCGTGGCCGTCAACAAGATCGACAAGGCCGACGCCAACCCCGACCGCGTGCTCCAGCAGATCAGTGAGCATGGACTGGTGCCCGAGAAGTGGGGCGGCGACACCATCTGCGTGGAGATCTCCGCCCTGGTCGGTACCGGCATCGACGAACTGCTCGAACAGGTGCTGCTGGTGGCCGAGGTCGCGGAACTGACGGCCCGCCCGAGCGGTCGGGCCGAAGGCACGGTCATCGAGGCGAACCTCGAGGTCGGCCGCGGGCCGGTCGCCACGGTGATGGTCCAGCAGGGACTGCTCGCGGTCGGCGACGCCGTCGTCGCCGGGGCCGCCTACGGCAAGGTCAAGGCCCTCATCAACGACAAGGGCAAGCAGATCAAGAGCGCCGGCCCCTCGACGCCGGTGCAGATCCTCGGCTTCAGCGAGCCGCCCTTCGCCGGCGACGAGATGCGCGTCGCCCACGACCTGGGCCACGCCCGTTCCCTGGCCGAGGCCCGCGCCCACCGCGCGCGCCTGATCGGCCACCAGCCCGTCGCTTCGACGAGCGGGGCCCGCTTGGAGGACCTCTTCGAGCAGATCCAGCGCGGCGAGACCGCGACGCTCAACATCGTGTTGAAGGCCGACGTGCAGGGTTCGCTCGAAGCCTGCACCGAGTCCCTGCGCAAGCTCGAGCGCGACGACGTGAAGCTCGTCATCGTGCACCGCGGCGTCGGCGCCATCACCGAGAACGACGTCCAGCTGGCCAAGGCCTCCACCGCCACCATCATCGGCTTCAACGTCCGGCCCGACAAGCGCAGCCGTGAACTGGCCGAGGCCGAGGGCGTGGAGATCCGCACCTACGAGATCATCTACAAGCTGATCGAGGAGATCGAGGCGGCGATGCTCGGACTCCTGTCGCCGGTCTTCGAAGAGGTCGTCACCGGCGAGGCGGAGGTCCGCGAGATCTTCCGCGTGCCCAAGATCGGCGCCATCGCCGGTTGCTTCGTGCGCGACGGCGTCATCACCCGCGGTTCCAAGGTCCGTTTCCTGCGCGAGGGCGTCATCATCTGGAAAGGCACGATCACGTCGCTACGCCGCTTCAAGGACGACGCGCGCGAGGTGCAGTCCGGCTTCGAGTGCGGCATCGGACTCTCGGACTACCAGGACCTCAAGGAGGGCGACGTAATCGAAACGTTCGAAGAGCGCGAGATCCCTCGCACGGGCTGAACGTGGCCCACTCCTCCGGCGGTCGCCATCCCTATCCCCGCTCCGCGCGGGTCAACCAGATCCTGCGCGAGATCATCTCCGACGAGTTGGTGCGCATTAGTGACGTCGACGAGCGCCTCGGGCTGCTGACCGTCACCGGCGTCGACACGACCTCGGACCTGAGCCAGGCGCTGGTCTTTTTCGACTCGTTGAGCCCGGAGGCGCTCGCCGCTCTCGAGGAACGCCGCGGCCAGATCCAGGCCTCGGTCAACGCGCAGACCCGATTGAAGCGCACGCCCAAGCTGACCTTCCTGGCCGACCCGGCCATCGCCAGCGGATCGGCGATCGAGGAGATTCTGCGTCGCCAGAGTCATGACGACGAGTAGCGGACTGCTGCTGGTCGACAAGGCGGGTGGGCTGACGAGCCACGACGTGGTGGCCCACGTGCGCGTCACCCTGGGTGAGAAGCGCGTCGGTCACGCCGGGACCCTCGACCCGATGGCCACCGGCCTGCTGGTGTTGGGCGTGGGGTCCTCGACCCGTCTGCTGCGCTTCGCCCAGGGCGAGGTGAAACGCTATCGCGGCACCGTGTTGCTAGGCGTCGCCACGGACTCGCTCGACGCCCAGGGCGCGGTCACGCAACGCCGGACCGTGCCCGACCTCACGCCCGATCGGATCGAGGCCGCGGTCGAGGCGCTGCGCGGAGCTCAACTCCAGGTGCCGCCGATGGTCTCGGCCTTGA
>JBEKKW010000033.1:0-21891 GCA_050010495.1 Acidimicrobiales bacterium | reverse complement strand
GTCCCGCAGCGCCGTGAGGGTCGCCTCAGCACCACCGAACAACTGACCGCTGCCCGCTCGGCCGAGACCGGTACGTCCGTCGTAGCTGAGCTGGACCTCGCAGACGCCGTCGTCGGCGTTAAAGTCCGCCCGCACCAGCGCCACGCGTGCGCGCTCCGCTCCCCGGCCCGACAGGGCCTGGCTGGCGTCCTCCACGCTGACCGACGCTTCGGGGTAGTAGAGGCTCGCGATCTGTGAGGCGATGGTCTTGATGGCCGCGCAGTCCTGTCCGTGGATGACCAGCTTGACCGAATCAACGTCACCGCTCGGGCGGTGGCTGATGCCAACGTTCAAGACGCCCGGCAACGAGCGCAGTTCGAGTTCGAAGTCTTCTTCAGTGGGAGACATGATCAGTGCTTTATACCCTTCTTCTCGTAGAGCCGGGCGTCGGCGATACGAAATAGTTCAGCGGGGTCCGTAGAGTCGCGTGGTGACGCGGCGATGCCGATGGTGAACTCGATGGCCACGTCGGCCGTCTCGAGCTGGGCGCGCAGTCGCTCGATGAAGCCCGCCGACTCATTGCCTTCGGCGTTGCTCAGGATGACCGCGAACTCGTCGCCTCCGATGCGCGCCGCGGTGTCGCCTTGGCGCACCGAAAGCCGCAGAGCGAAGCCGAACTGACGAAGGATGTCGTCGCCGAAGGCGTGCCCGGAGCGGTCGTTGACGGCCTTGAAGTTGTTGAGGTCGCACAGCACCAGCGTGAAGGCCCAGCCGTAGCGGGCGCTGCGCACGGCCGACGCCTGCAGGGCGGTGTCGAAGGCGCGCCGGTTGGCGATCTTGGTCAGCGGATCCTGGGCGGCGCTGAAGCGCGCCAGGTGCAGCGAGAGCGCCAGTTGACAGGCCGTGCGCACGGCGTCGCGCTCGACGTCGGGCACGACGTCCGGTTCGCAGTAGACGCCGGCCGAGGCGAAGTTCTCCGTCATCTCCGGGGTGAGGCTGCGCCGGCCGAGGCGGAAGGATTGGGTGCCGAACGACTCGTGCACCAGCACCACCACCGCGTCGCTCAGTTCGTAGCGCTGGGCCAGCAGGTCGAGCACCGAGTAAATGAACCCGATGCCCAGTTCGCTGGCCGACAACTCGTCGAGCATCGTCTGGAAAAGCCAGGGCTCGTAGTGCTGGCCGTAGTACTCGTCGTCTTCGGGGGGTACGGCATGCAGCGAGCTCAACACGGCCTCGCCGCCAACTCCAGGTCGGTCGCCTCCACCGGTTCGGGGTGCAGGGCGCTGAGCGGGATCGCCCCGGCCTGCAGCAGCGGCACGAGGGCCGCCGGCGACACGGGCTTGGAGATCAGGTAGCCCTGACCGCGGTGACACCCCATCTCGACCAGCTTGTCCACGATCTGCCCGTTCTCGATACCTTCGGCGATGACCTCCAGGTTGAGGGCCTTGCCGAGGCGGATGATCGACTCGACGATAGCCCGGTCGTAGGGGTCGGTGTTGATGCCCTGGACGAAGCTGAGGTCGAGCTTCAACAGGTCGACCGGCAGGTGCTTCAACTCCGACATCGAGGCGAACCCGGTACCGAAGTCGTCGAGGGCCACCTCGACGCCGAGGGCCTGGAACCGGCGCAGGATCCGGGCCGTCTTCTCGGGCTCGTCGAGCACCGCGTACTCGGTGATCTCGATGCAGAGGCGCTCGCCGGGCACGTTGTTGATCCGCATGCAGTTCTCGACGAACTCCACCAGGTCGTCCATCACGAACTCGGCCGGGGACATGTTCACGCGCACCACCAACTCGAGGTCGGGGTACTCCTGCTTCCACTGCGACAACTGGCGACAGGCCTCGGAGAAGACCCAGCGGCCGATGTTGACGACCAGGCCGGTCTCCTCGGCGACGGTGATGAAGTCCGAAGCGGCCAGGATGCCCCGGGTCGGGTGCTGCCAGCGCACCAGCGCCTCGACGGCGAGCAGGCGTCCGGTCGCGAGATCGACCTCGGGCTGGAAGTGCAGGCGCAGCCCGCCGCCCTCGATCGCCTCGCGCAGCGTCAGTTCGGTGCGGGACTTCTCGTTGGCGGCCTCGCGCATCGCCTCGTCGAAGACCACGACCTGATTGCGCCCCCGGGCCTTGGCCGCGTACATGGCCACGTCGGCCCAGCCGAGCAGGTCGAGGCTGCTGGGCGAGCCCGGTCCCGACATCGCGACGCCGATGCTCGCGGTGTGGCTGACCAGCTGGCCGCCGATGTCCACCGGCGCCGCGATCAACTTGAGGACGCGGTAGGCGCTCGCGAAGACCTCCATCTCGCTCATGGCGTCGTCCACCACGAAGACGAACTCGTCGCCGCCGAGGCGGGCCACGAAGTCGTCGGCCCGGATACTGGTTCGGATCCGGTCGGCGATGGTGATGAGCAGCCGGTCGCCGCTGGCGTGGCCGAGGAAGTCGTTCATGATCTTGAAGCGGTCGAGGTCGATGATCAGAACCGCGGTGCCGCGGTTGGCGTCGAGACGGTCCTTTAGCTCGCGGATGAGCGCCCTGCGGTTGGGCAGACCCGTCAGGTCGTCGTGGTTGGCGTTGTAGGCGGTGCGCTCCTCGGCCTCGATGCGACCCTGGAGCTGGACGAGCATCGAGGCCACGGCCTGGAGGGCGTTGATCTCGGCCGGCACCCAGGCGTGAAGGTTGAAGTGCAAGAAGGCGAGCACGCCCCACGTCGAGTCGCCCAGCAGCAGCGGCACGGCCGCGCCGTCGACCAGCGCGACGCCGGTGCCCTTCTCGACCCGCTCGAGGTACTCGTCGGCGTTGTTCGAGACCCCGGCCAGGTAGGGCCCCTTGAGATCGCGCGTCATCATGAAGATGGGGTCGGCGTCGAAGGCCACCTCGCCCAGGGGATCGGGGTCGGGCGCGTCGCGATGGGGCCACTCCGCCTCAAGAACGCTGATGCCGCGCACGTGGTCGTTGCGGCGCAGGAAGGCCACGTCGGCGCCGAGGAACTCGGCCAGCACCCGGGTCGTCCAGGTCAGGACCTCGCTGCGGTTCGACGACGAGGCCGACATGAGCTTCTCGGCCACCTGGCTGACCAGTTCGTCGAGCCGGCGCTGGTGCAGCAACACGTTCTCGCGCGTCGCCTGGGTCGCGACGTGGCTCAACAATCCCGCGAAGGTCTTGGTCAGGGAGCGTTCGCGCTTGGACCAGGTGCGGCCGTGGCGCGCAACGACGAGCGCGCCGACGACGTCCTCGTCGTGGGCCTCAATGGGGTCAACGAGCACGCCCCATTCGACGCCGTCGACCACGAAGGAGAAGGGTGCGACCGTGCCGTCCTCGCGCAATTGGGCCTGGACGCGCTCTTCGATGCCCGAAAAGGCTTCCTTTGACTCCGGTCCGACGAGCGGCTCCATGTTGAAGCCGGGAATGGTCTCACCGATCTTGGTGACCACCGCGACGATATCGGTGCCCGGGACGACCTCCAAGAGCGTCTCGACGACGAGACGAGTCTCTTCTCCCGCTTTCTTGGATTTGGCAGTCGTGAGGTTACTCACGGGACGTCACTTTCGCTAGGCCTGAACTAAAAAGATAGCAGCCATTATTGGCCATTACTAGGGGCAACTAGGCCGGTCACAGCCCAAATTTTGATGGCAAAAGGCTCAAATTCTCATGCGCCATAGGCGCTAAATGCCCCATTTGACTGCACGTACCCGAGGTCTCGGCTCAACACGTGATCCAGCGGCAGACGGGCACTGCGCACCGATGGAGCCGCGGCGTGCAGCACGCGCAGCACCATGACCATCGTCTCGCCCTCGTCGAGGTCCCAAAGACCGTTAAAACGCTCGGAAAGCCTGTACATCTCGTCGAGATGACGCTCCCCGCCCAGTTCGAGCAGGTCCTGCTCGCCCACGGCGTAGAGGAAGACCGGCGACACGGGCTGGACCGCGAGACCGTGCAGCTCGGCGCTCAACCAGAAGCGTTCCACCGCCGCTCCCCCGCGTACGTACCACACCGGCTCCGAACGGGGCACCGTTATCAGCGCCAGCGCCGAACTCGACCCCACCATGACGCGGGTGCGCGCACCGAGTGCCTTGCCCGCTCGCCACTCGGCCAGATGGCCCATGACGTCTGGTCGGCCGAGCAGGTCGAGCACGGCCATCCCCGCGGAATCGAGCTCGAGCGTGCGCACGTCCATTCCCTCTTCGATCGAATCGCGGCCGGGCCAGCGCAGTTCGCCCAGCATGTCCTCGTGCACGTGGGGAATGAGGAATCGCAGGCGATCGGATGCAGCGAGGACCTCGGCGATCTCGTCGATCCGGTCCCGTTCGGTCACGAAGTGCAGACGGGCACCTTCGCGTTCCACCCCGCGCCCGAGCAACTCGACCGTGGCCTTGGTGATGGTGGTGGGAATCCCCATCCGTCGATTGGCCGCCCGGGTGGAGACCCGCGGGTGCAGGGGGGCGATGTCGGCGTCGCTGAGCGTGCCGAGGTGCATGGTCGCGATGTGGTGCGACGGGCGACCCTCGGGGAAGAGCTGCACCGGCCCGAGGCTCTTGAGCGAGGCCGCGGCGACGCGTGCGTTGAAGAGTGACGCGCCAATGCCCACGTAACTGCCCCGATGCGCGATGTCCATAGAAGAGGTGCTGCGCTCGGGGACCATGTAGAACCGGATCTCCTTGGCGTCGGCCTCGAAGCGCCACGGCTGCACGTTGCCACCGGACGGCGCGCGGCGCGCGGCATCGACGATGTGCTCGATGGGGTCATCACCATCGGGGGCCGGGTCGGCGGAGGGCGGCACGAGCAGGTTCGCCTCGCCCTCGAGGTCGACGACGACCGGCGTGAGACCCGAGAGCACGTCCTCCACGTCAAAGCGGACTCGCCCTGACGGCAGATCGCCCGCCAGCCCGAAGCGCCGCACCGCGGCCGCCGCCGTGACGGCGCCGAGCGTGACCTCGCTCGCCAGTTGGGGCCACGCGGTGATGGTCTCGCCGAGTTCGAAGAGCGACGCCGCACCCCTGGAAGAGACGTCCAGGGCGCCTAGCATGCGCAGCACGTAGGGACCTTTCTGTTCGGTGGTCAGGCCCGCGAGTCGCGACGAGTCGAGGTCACCGAGCAGACCGTGAAAGAGCGGACGGTCCGGTTCGAGGTCGAAACGCTCGACGTCGAGTACGCCGCGGTCGCTCGTCTCCATGATCACCGGGATGCGCCGCTCGCGGGCCGCCTCGCGTACCATCATCTTCACGTCGAGCGAGTCGCACTCCTCGATCACGAGGTCGAGGCCGTCGAGGAAGGAGCCGAGGTTCTCCGGGGTGATCCCCTCGGGCACGACCACCACGTTGAGGTAGGGGTCGATCTCAGCGATGCGTCGGGCGGCGACGACGGCCTTGTTGACGCCGAGGTCCAGCACGCTGGCCGGAATCCGGTTGAGATTCGACAGTTCCAGGGTGTCGAAGTCGGCGAGGCGCAACTCCCCCGCCAGACCCTCCATGGCCAGCACGTGGGCGATCGAGTGGCCCGCACTGACCCCGACGATGCCGACACGCAGCGTGCGCTGGCGGGCCTGCTCCGAGCGGGTCAACTTGTTGCGGTTGCGGTCCAGTCGTAAGGTCGAAAAGGGCCGCGGCGCCAGCAGACGCACCACGGCGCGACGCCACGGGTAGTAGACCCATCGCGGCGGCTCCTGCGTCAGGGCCCGCGCGGGACGGGGAACAACCTGGTTGAGCTGCAGATGCTGTTCGGCTAACCGATCGATGACCTGCAGCGACGGGTCCTCGCGTAGCACGCGAAGCACCTCGCGCTGGGCCCGCTCGCCGACGTCCAGAACCAGGGGCCGGCGGGCGATGCCGCGTTCTTCGTCCACTTCGATGGGGCCGACGCTGAGACGGCGGGGGCCGCGAGCCAACTGCTCTGCCTCGACGCGCAGCGCCAGTTGGTTCTCGGGCTCACTGAGTTCGTAGCTGAGGGTGCGACGCCACGCGACGGCGACCGTCTGGTAGCGGTCGTCAGGAAAGGGGACCCAACAGGTCCCAATCATCTTGGCCCCGGTGGCCTCGGCCACCGGCAGCAACCGGTCGGCGATGGCGGCCACGGCGAACTCCGCGCCCAGCCAGTTCATCGCGTGCACGAAACAGCGTCCGATCGTGGTGACGAGTCGGTGACCGGTCACGGCCTCTCCCTTGGACCAGGCACCCTTGCTCTCGAGCGCCCCGTGGCGCACCTCGTGGTCGATCACGCCGGCGATCAGGTCGATCTCGGGCGACGACGCCATCTCCTCGATGAGCATGGCCTGGTAACTTCCCTCAAGCGGCCCGTGGAACCGCACGCCGGCCACCACCTCGCCGTCGGGGGCGAATCCGAGGAAGAAGAGGGACACACCATGACCGTCTTCGAATTCCTTGCGGCGAAGCGTGCCTTCGAAGCCGTGGCTACGGTAGACACCTTCAGCGCCGTTAAGGTAGAGCTTCCACAGGTCCGGCCGCTCCAGGGGATGATGACCCTCGAAACGCACCCCCGACGCTTGGTCGATGAAGCTCGCCCCGTAACGGTAGCGACGACCAATTGTTTTTCCCACCTGGGATCCCTCCACAGTACGTTTTTGAACCGACGGACCATGCAATTTCCGCCTAATCTCCTCAAACTATAATGAACGGACAGACGAAATTGGGGGAGCCTCGCGGTCAGCATCGACCACAGAGAAGGTGGATAGGTCGCCGATGAGAGGCGAATCCCGTTCCCACTACTGCTTCGCCACGGCAATGACGGCGATCGTTGAACCTCCAAAATTGCGCCGTTGGCAGCGTGAACCGCGCCACCGAGCTCCTTATTGGCCCGGGCTGTCGAGAGCAACGGCGTAGGTCGCATGCTCGCCCTCCTCATCGCAGGTTGCGCCACATTTGGGCTGGCCATCGGCTCGTTCTTGAACGTCGTGATCTATCGCGTGCCCCAACACCTCTCCATCGTGACGCCGCGCTCCGCCTGCCCTAATTGCCACGCGCCGATCCTGGAGCGCGACAATATCCCCGTCGTGTCGTGGCTCTTGCTCAAGGGACGGTGTCGACAGTGCCACAATCCGATCTCGAAGCGATACCCCCTCGTCGAATTGGCGTGCGCCGCGCTCTTTGGCGGCGCGGCCGCCAAATTTGGCTTCAACTGGGATCTGCCGGCGTTCCTGGTCCTCCTCGCCAGCCTGCTGGCCCTGGCCAGCATCGACTTCGAACGCATGCTGTTGCCCAAGCTCATCGTCTGGCCGTCAGTCGCCCTGGTAGGGACGCTCCTGGTACTCGCTTCGGCACTCGATCACCGTTGGCACGACCTGCTGGTGGCCGGAATCTGTGCCGCCGCGTGGTTTCTTCTCTTCTTCGCACTCAATTTAGCGTCACCGAGGTATCTGGGCTTCGGTGACGTCCGCCTCGCTCCCCTGCTCGGACTGTCGCTGGGCTGGCTCGGGTGGGAGTACGTGCTGCTGGGCTTCTTCGTGGCCAACCTCGCGGGAGCGCTGGTCGGCGTCACGTTGATCGCGATGAAGCGAATGAAGCGTGACCAGCAGATCCCCTACGGCGTCTTCTTGGCCTTCGGAACGGCGTTCGCCATATTCACCGGGTCCGCACTGCTCGCGCCGTTCCACAGCCTTCATTAGCCGACCCACGACCCTCCGATGTGGGTCAATTACTGGCGACGGACACCCGTGTGCATCATTCGCGTCCGGCCACCATGATCACGACCGGGCCGTACCGAGGAGAACTGGGCCTCGAACCCCGACAGTGACCACCGGCTCGCGTCAACGGCCGTCATTGTTAGCCAAATTTGCCCAAAAGTTGTACTGGGGTTGCGTGGGCATCCATCCGAAGTTCAAACGCCACGGATATATTGAAGAATGTCTTTCGAGAGGCCTACCCTTGGTGTGCGCTGGCAGTTTTCAATGAAAAATCCACGAAATCGAACACATTGGGAGAAGTTGAACACGAAACCCGTACCTGAATCCAGCGAAAGCGGTGGTCCGACCAACGAAGGATTTACCCTGATCGAATTGCTGATCGTGATCGTGGTTCTCGGCATCTTGGCGGCGGTCGTCATTTTCGCGCTGGGCGGCATCACCGGAAAGACGGCCGAGGCCTCCTGTTCCGCTGACGGCGCCACGGTCGCCACCGCCCTACAGGACTTCAAGACCGAAAACCCCGGCGTCACCGCGTCGACGACCCTGCTCACCACGGCCACGGACGGCGGACCGTACCTCCAGGCGTGGCCGTCGAACTCACCCCACTATTTCTTTGAGATCAGTTTCACGGTCAACCCGACGACGGGATTGGCCGTGTCGACCGGCCCGGCCGGGCAGGTGACCGGTGGAGGGACCTACGTGGCCTACACCGGACCCAGTTCCTGCGCGCTCGTCCAGTAGCCCCCTCGTCTCGCCCGCCTCAGTAGACGAGCTCCATTCGGATCCCCTCGCTGTCCCATTCGGCCTCTCGAGGTAGACGAATCGCGGCGTGGCCGAAGACCCGACGGGCCGTCCACAGCAACGCGGCCGCGTCGACCAAATGCTTCTTCGGCACGGCCTTGATGTCGGCATCAATTATCTTTTCCACGCCGGGAATCTTGCGCAGCAAGAGCGACCGGCGCTCGAGGCGACCCGCTTCGATCTTCTTGGAACGGCGCAACGGCACGTCGCCGTTCAGTTGGTAGAAGCTCAGTTCCGGGTGGCCCTCGTAGACCACCCGCTGACGATAGGGGGACATCTCCTCGGCCACCTCGCGGTAGCGCGGGAGCAGCATGGCGGTAATGGCGTCGACGCGGGCCCCCTCGACCGCCGCGCCCTCATTGAGCACCAGGCGCGAGGGCGCGTTGTGCAACCCCGATCCGCGTCGACCGAGTAGGGCCCGAGCCTCACGGTCGCAGGTCCTCGGACCGGCGTCCGGGGTGTCGAGAAAACCTATGGGCGCGTTGACGACGATGAGGTTGAACGACGGCCGTTCGTCAAGGACCTCGCGAAACGTCGGATAGATCTTGGGCTGATCGGGGGCGAAGGTCACCGCGTGCATCTTGGCGCTGGCCACGACCCATTTGGACCCCCACGGCGTCATGGACGCGACGAGCTTGTACGGTAATTCAGGCCCTCGCCGCGACGTCAAGGTTCTACTCGGAGTAGTCCGGCCGGCTCATTTGCTCAAGCGTACGCACTAATTCCTTGGGATGTGCGGTATTGGCCATGGCATCCTCGTAGCTCACGACCTCGTCGATGACCAGCCGGGCGAGGCTGTTTTCCAAGGTCTGCATGCCTTCCTTGGAGTTCGTGAACATGACGTTGCTCAACTGGTTCGATCGACCCTCTCGAATGAGGTTCCTCACGGGGTTCGTCGCGACGAGCACCTCGTAGGCGGCGACCATACCGCCGCCGATCTTGGGGATCAGTCGTTGGGCGACCACGGCGCTCAGCGACGAGGCGAGCTGCACCCTCGTCTGCTCCTGGCGCCAGGCGGGGAAGACGTCGATGATTCGGTCGATCGCCTGGGGGGCGTCGTTGGTGTGCAGCGTCGCGAAGACGAGGTGGCCGGTTTCGGCCATCGTCAGGGCGATCTGGATCGAGTCGATGTCTCTCATCTCGCCGATCAGTAGGACGTCGGGGTCCTCGCGAAGGGCCGAGCGCAGGGCCCGGTCGAAGGACGGACTGTCCAGGCCCACCTCGCGCTGGCTGACCGCCGCCAGCTTGTGGAAGTGCACATACTCCACCGGGTCCTCGATGGTGAGGATGTGACAGGCCCGCGTCGAGTTGATCTTGTCGATGATCGAGGCGAGCGAGGTCGACTTGCCCGACCCCGTGGGGCCAGTGAACAGCACGAAGCCTCGCGGCAACTCGGCGATCATGTCCGCGGCGAAGGGCAGACCAAGTTCGGCGAAACTGGGGATCTTGGTCGGAATGAGCCGCAGCGCCAGCGACGTCTGCCCCCGCTGGGTGAAGATGCTGCCTCGGATGCGGGCCCGGTCCAGGTAGGAGAAGGAGAAGTCCACGTCCAACTGCTCGTTGAAGATCTGCTCCTGGCCCGGTGTGAGCAGGGGCCTGGCGAGAGCGTCGATCTGCTCTCCGGACAAGGCGGGGGCGCCCTCGAGCGGCCGTAGCTTGCCGTTGACGCGTAGGCGCGGCGGCGAATCCCCGGAGAGCAGCAGGTCACTGCCGCCCTGTTCCCACAGAATCTCAAGCCAATGATCCATCGTCAAGGTCTGATCAACGCTCATTTGGTCACGTCCATTCTCTTAGGGCGATGATAGCGAAGTGCCCGGCCCAAAAGGCCGGGCACTTCAACTCACAGTAAATCGATGTACTCCGCAGAATCTGTTACTGGACGAGCGCGCAGGACGCGGGTCCGGTGTATGCGACGTACGTGCCTCCACCAGTCACCTGCCCGGCAGGTCCGGTCGACACTGTCAAACCGCCCGTCGGGTTGGTTGTGTAGTTGATCTGGAAGAAGTAGTGAGGCGAGTTAGACGGCCACGACTGGATGTACGGTCCACCGTCCGTCGTGCCGGTTAGCAGCGTCGACGAAGCAGTTACACCGGGATTCTGCGCGTTGAACGCCGAAATCGCGGTCGAGACCGTGGCGCCGTCGGCCTGACAAGCGGCCACCGCACTCTTGCCGGTGATGCCACCGAGGGCGAAGATGACGACCGCGGCCAAAATGCCGAGTACGACGATCACGATGAGGAGTTCGATCAAGGTGAAGCCCTCTTCGATCTCTCCAGCGGCCCTTTGGAGCTTATATCTGCGATAAGTCTGAAGCACTTTTCCTGCCTTTCATCAATTCGGGCCTGCCGACACTCGGAGGTACCCCCCTTAAAACAGCAATGTATCTACCGGCATCATACACGAGGCACTCACCAAATGGTGGGTACTGGCCTCAATTCAATGTAACAAATCTTGCCCAAATGCGAGTCAATCGGCCTCATTTTTCAAGGAGCTTCATCGTCGAGCGAATTGCGGATTATTTGTATACTTCCTGATCAAGGGGAGACAATGCCCTGAGCGCAACGTACGACGACCCCGTATCGACCGAAAGGCCCTTACGGCGGTCTTTTTCCACCTTACGGGGCCTCGGACAACATCTGCTTCGACCTCACGAGGATCGGCGGGGCGTTATCCGAGCTCACGCTCCGGCGCATTCCATGGACGAGTCGAAGGGCGCGGTCCCCCGTAACTCGTGCCAATTCGCTGAAAGAAGGACTGGGGCTTTTGGTCCAATAGACGAAATACCCGGCACAAAACTAGTTGGAAACTCGAAGACTTTCGCTAACCCAACCAGTCCCACGTACCCACGGACTCTCCCGTCCCGCACCAGACGTTGCACTGCGCGTCTATCGGTGCGGAGAGGGACGAGGGATAGTCATCGAAAGTCACCACCGCTTTGAGTATCGCGCTGCTTTGACATGTGCTGGCTGCGCCTCCGTTAGCCGAGAGGCAGGCCCAGAAAGTAACGACCCGTGTATTGCTGAGTTGCGGGTTCCACACCGTACTGCACCAGACCGAAATAGAATTGGTGAACTCCGTTGGATCGTTGGTCGTGCCGTTGGTGAAGGTCAGCGAAGAGGGGGAACCGTTGGCTCCGAGACAAGAGATGGCGGGATTAGTGGCCGGAGAGGCGTTGAGCGGTTGCGAGTAGTACCGGTCAAAGTTGATGGCCACCTGGGTGGCACTCCCGGCAGCGTTCTGCAAGGCGAAGGCGTACGTGAAGTGGCCCGTGTCATTGAGATCGTTGGTCGCCTCTCGGGCCAAGGCCGCGATGATCAAGCTCATCGAGATGAAGTAGACGAGCGCCAAAATCATGATTGCGCCAACTTCGCTGCGTTCACCGCGGTCGCGCATCGAGATCTTCTCCCCCGCCTCACGGCGGCCAACTTTACGGCGAGGTCCAACTCGCGGGCCGAGCCGCGTGACCGCCATCTCATTTTGTCTTGATTGTGCGCCCATCTCAGCTACTTGTTCCTTGCACCTGAGCCGCGGCATTCGAGACATATCCCGTTTGTGGTACCGCAGTCAACACTGCGTAATAAGTAACCGCGTGAGTTAATCCCGTAATGACCGTGTCACTCACATAGTTGCCGGGATACGTTGTGCCAAAGCTGCTAAGTGGGAGGGTTTTGCCGTACAGAAGGCTGTAACTCGCCACGCCCGTACCGCCAGAGGCCGTGTACGTGACTTTTATCCGACCCGTACCGCCAGAGCCAGAACTCAAGGAAACTGCGGTCGGTGCCTTGACTTGGCTAGTCTCGTTGCCGACAGCCTGGGCTGAAGAATTAGACGCGGTGAACCCATTATCCGCGTTCGCCACCACTTTGACGTAGTAGGTAGTACCAACGTTGCCTACAGTGAAGGCGAGACTGCCAATCGTGCCGCCAGAGGTGATCGAGGCTGTGGGGCAACCAGTTCCATTGGACGTTGTGCAGTACGTCGCGGTGTAGGTCTGACCGGATTGGGCGTTGCTGGGCGCCGTGAAGCTGACCGTGAAGGACCCCGCCGCCGCGCCGTAGCCAACTGTCACGTTGCTCGGCGCATTAAGTTGACCTCCGGTCACGCTCGATGGGCCAAACACGGCCGACGTCGAAGCTAAGAAGCCGCTATCGGCCAAAGCCGTGACCTGCACGTAGTACGCCGTGCCCCCGGCCAGGCTAGTGATATCAGATCCTGACGTGATCGAACTCTGGCTGACGCAACCAGCCGACATCGCGAAGTTCGTGCAAGCTTCCACGCTGTAAAGCTGTCCGCCAGGGGCGTTGCTGGGCGCCGTGAAGGTAATCGTCAGCGCGTTAGGGGTAAACACCGAGGGCGTGGCCGCCGTAACCACTGGATTAGCCAGTTGGCCAATCACGTAGAAGGAGCTGCTGGTCGCCGTGAGGCTTCCGTCAGTGACTGTGAGCTCGTACGGGTTGTTTCCTCCAAGGTTGATCGCGCAACCCGTGTAGTTGACGACACCGGAGGTTTCTTGACCAGGGCAGTTATTAAAGACGGCCCCACTCATCCCCGTACCAGGTGTGATCGAGAGAGTCGCCGGTGAAAGGTCGGAGGTAACAACGCAGTTACCGGCGAGGTTCTCCACCCACACCTGAGGCTGCACGGTGAACGCGGCCCCGGCCGCGGCGCCGGCCGGTTCGATGTTGAATACCAGGCCGGTCGCGGCATCACTCGACGGACACACGGCGATCGGTGTTACCGCCACGGAGTCGTCGACGACGAAACTGTTCGAGTAACTGGTGTTGTTGGCCGGGTCCGTGACGGTGAGGGTGATCTCCTGGGGTGAGTTGGGAAACTGGGTGTTGCAGGTGTTCATCGCGGCCGTTCCCGACGCAAATCCCGAGCCCGTCCAGTAACTCACGTTGGTGATGGCCGCCGTGTAGTTCGTGCCCGAGGGCGGCGGCGCGAACGTGACCTTACCAATGCCGGCCTGATAGTACGACAGCGGGGCGCAGTTGTTGAAGGGCACGGCGCTCGTCCCCTGGACCTGCGAAATCGCCTGCTCCGTGGCACTACGGATCATGGTATTGAAGGTCGCCAAACTGCGGTGTTCGCCCGATGCCGAAATCGTCGTCGAGAAGGCCACGATCACGGCCACCGAGGCCAAACTGAGGACAATCAAAGCTAACAACACCTCGACCAAGGTGTCACCGGCCTCCGAGCGGCCGGAGCGGCCCCGTCGAATCGAGCGCACAGCTTTCGCAACCTCTGACTGGCGTCCACGTTTCATGAGGCAACCACCGCGGTCACCGTGGCCGGCCACGTCGAGTTAATCGATTGGTTACTCATGATGGCAGCAGTATCCCGAAGAAGACGCCTTCGAGACCCGCACCTTGCATGCTCGCAGTCACGGTTGTCGGTTGGGCCGTCTCGAGCATCACCGCGCCGGTCCGGGGCGTTCCCGAATCCTGCCACGTCGACCTGCAGGTCACGCTCGTCGTTCCCAATCCCGTCAGATCGGTACCTCCCGGACCATCATTCCCTTCATTGCACGCATTGCCCTCGTTGTTCCCCCCGGGCGCGTTCTGATTATTGGGGATGAGGTTCAGGTCCTGGTTCGACGTCCACGTCAAATACTCATTGGGGTCCGTCGTCTCGGCATCGCCGGTCACAATCTGCCAGCCGGTCGCGTTGTTGCCTTCGGGGTCCGTCACCTCGATATTTCCTATGGTGATCGTGTTCGTCGCGGCATTGCTTTGCTGATAGAGGGCGGGCAGTATGCACGATGGCGTCCCATTGGAACCGGTCAACGGATTGGTCCCGGCCGCGCAGCCGACGCCCGAGTAGAACGGCGTACCATTGTTGGCGTTGCCCATGAACGCGTCGTCGTACGTCGGAAACTGATACGCATCGACCAGCTCGGCTCCCGTGCCGGTCTCGTTCGTGATGCTAATGCTGAAGGACATGACGTACCCACCGGGAATCGCGACCGTCATCTGCATGGCGCCGGGCGCTGTCGCAGAGATCTGATTAGCCGCAATGTTCAGCGGCGTGAAGTCGACGAAGCAGAGCGTGGAAGCGTAGGTGCCCGTTCCGGCCAACGCGAATCCGCAACCAGTGGTCGTCTGCGTGGGCGTGCCCTGTTGACCGAGCGGGGCCCCCGCTGCCGGGACCGCCACCAACGTGTACGCGTACGGGGCACCTCCCGTGGTGCCGCTACCAGGTTCAGTAATAGAGAACGTGACGCCGGTGACGGGCTGGGCTGACGTCCAGCCCGCGGCCGCGGCCGTGGCGCTGGCCGCCGGCAGAATCGTCAACAGCGACGGGTTGCCGGACACCCACTTGGGCATGTCGTACACGACGATCGATGCCAACGACGCCGTGGTGCTCGCTCCGGCCGAGCAGTATTCGCGGATCAAGTTGTACTTCGTGCCGGCCGCGACCTCGACATATGAGACCACGGTCTGATAAGTGCCCGAGACGTCGTCCCACTCCAATCCGAGCAGCTGGGTCTGAGAAGCAGGGCCGCAGCTCGGCGTGGCCTGCGTCGTGATCTGCTGGGCAGCCTGCACGTCCTGGACGTAGTTCGCCGCCACGACCTGGGAGTCACTCGAATCCGAGAGACGGCTCGAGACGCTACTTTGGAGTGAGAAGACCGCGAGCAGCCCCGCGGAGAGGGCCCCCACGATGAGCGGCATGATGGTCGTGACGATCAGGAGTTCGATCAGCGTGAAGCCCTTGTCGGAGTCCGACCCGCAGCGAGAGCGCCGAAACCGCTTCAAAAGTCCCCGGGTCCCCATAATGCCTTCATAATAACGGTCCCCCCGACCACTTTGTAGACAACTTTCGGACTAGAAGGGCCTTTAACCAACCTTTACCTGGCTGTAAATGCCGTACATTGCAGAAATTAGGGCTACCGCCACGAATCCCACAATGACACCCATAAATATGATGATGGCCGGCTCGAACAGGGCCGTGGCCCGGTCCACCTTGGTCTCCAGTTCGCGGGCGTAGTACTCCGCGGCCACCTCGAGTTGCTGGTCGAGGGTTCCCGTCTCTTCGCCCACTCGGAACATCTGCTGCGCCGCGCCCGGGAAGAGCCCGGTGCGAGCGATCGGACCTGCCAGTCCCTGGCCCTCCATCATCTCAACACGGATTGTCTCCAGGGCCCGGCGATAGATGATGTTGTTGGCCGACTCCGCGGTAACCGCCATGGAACGTGGCAGGTCGACGCCCGCGCGCAACAACGACGACAGGATCCGACAGATGCGCTCGAGGATGGCCACCTGGGTGAGGTCGCCGACCACCGGCATCTTGAGCACCATCGAGTCGAGCCACGACCGGCCCTTCTCCGAGCGGCGCATCACGATGAAGGTGACGACGAGGACCACGAAGACCGCGAGGATGACGTACCACCAGTGCGAGATGAACGACGAGAAGGTCATCATCATGCGGGTGGGCAGCGGGAGCTTCGCGTGGAACGACTTGAAGAAGGTCACGAAGCGCGGCAACACGAATATCGCCAGGACGCCCACGGTCACGACCGACATGCACGCCACCACGATCGGGTAGATCAGAGCGGCGGAAATCTTGCCGCGGGCCTTGACGTCGCGGTCGATGTAGTCGGCGAGCTGATTGAGCACGATGTCGAGGTTGCCGGTCAGTTCGGCCGATTCGAGGATGCCCACGTAGTAGTTGGGGAAGGCCTCGGGGTGGGCCGCCGCCGCGGCGGCGAACGTGTCGCCGGCGCGCAGGCTGTCGACCATCTCGGCGAGGATGTTGCGCAGCAACTTCGCCTGGGTCTCCTCGACGATGACCTCCAACGCCTCCATGATCGGGATACCGGCCTTCATGAAGACGGCCAGTTGGCGCGAGAAGTTCATGACGTCCTTGCGCGGCACCTTCTTCTTGGTGATCTCGAACTTGAGGATGCTGCGCTGCTCGTTGACCTCCAGGGGCTGGTAGCCCTTGGTGATGAGCGCGACGTGCGCCGCACCCGACGAGACGGCGACCTCGACCCCGGTGACGGCCTTGCCGGTCTCGTCCAACGCCTTGTAGCGATACTTCGTGGTGACCTTTTCGGCCCCCTTGGACTTTGCCCGGTCTCGGCTCTTCTTGGCCAACTTCTCGCCGGTCTTGGTGTCCGTGCGCTTCGACTGTCGACTCATAGTGTGTACACGCTCCGAATCACCTCGGCCACGGACGTGACGTCCTGGGCCACCAGACTGATCGCCTCTTGGCTCAGCGTGCGCATGCCCTGCTTCACGGCGAGCGTGCGCAACTCCTCCTGCGTCGCCCAGCCCACGATCAACCGCTTGATCTCGGGCGTCATGATGAGCAGTTCATAGATGCCAATGCGGTCCTTGTACCCGGTGTCGCTGCAGAAGTTGCAGCCCGTTCCCTGATAGAACACGTCCTTGTGCGGTCCGCCGCTCTCCTCGTAGAAGAGCCGCTCCTCGTCGGTGAGCGTGTAGGGCGTCTTGCACGAGGGGCAGATCCGGCGAAGGAGCCGCTGGCCGACGACGGCGAGCACGGACGAAGCGACCAGGAACGACTCGATGCCCATGTCCAAGAAGCGGTGAAGCGCCGACACCGAGTCGGTGGCGTGCATGGAGGAGATCACGAAGTGCCCGGTGAGGGCCGACTGCACCGCGACGCGGGTCGTCTCGACGTCACGGATCTCGCCCACCAGGATCACGTCGGGGTCCTGGCGCAGGATCGACTTGAGGCCCGTGGCGAAGTTGAGCCCCGCCTGTTCGTTCGTCTGGATCTGATTGATCGACGGGAAGATGTACTCGACGGGGTCCTCGATCGTCATGACGTTGAGGGTCGGGTTGCTCACCTCGCTCAAGGTCGCGTAGAGGGTCGTGGTCTTGCCGCTACCCGTCGGACCGGCGCACAGCACCATCCCGAAGGGCGATCGCACCAACTTCGAATAGGCCGCGTGCGTGTCACCGGGCATACCCAGGTCGTTGAGGCGAAACAGCGAACGGGTCTTGTCCAGGATCCTCATGACGCAGTTCTCGCCCATGATGGTGGCCACCGTCGCGACGCGGACGTCGACTTCTTTACCGTCGATCGTGATCGTCAGCTGACCGTCCTGGGGACGGCGACGTTCGACGATATTCATGTTGGCCATGATCTTGATGCGGCTCACCAGGCCCGGACCGATCGACACGGGCAGCTGCAGAATCTCCTTTAGCGCTCCGTCGATACGGAATCGCACCCGCACGCACTCCTCGGACGCTTCGATGTGCACGTCCGATGCCCGGTCGCGCATGGCCTGAGTGAGGATCCGGTCCACGACCTGCACCACCGGCGCGTCGTCGGCGACGACTTCATTCTCGACGGAATCGATGACCCGCTTCCTGGTGCCTTCGACGGCTTCGAAGGCCTCGACCAGCTTGCCGACGCTACCGATGGCGCGGTAGTTGCTGTCAATGGCCCAGATGACGTCGCTCATCGGGGCGAGCATCAATTGAACGTCGCGCCCGGTCGTCTTGGCCAGCAGCGCGCGGACCTCTTCACTCGGTTCGGCCACGGCGATCTGGAGGTAGTTACCTTCGAAACGAACAGGAATGGCCAGTTGGGTGCGGGCCACGGCTTCGGGCACGAGCGCGAGCGCGTCGGACTCGACGTTCTCGCGACGAAGGTTCAGTACTTCGAGACCGAGGACCTCGGCCAAGGCGTCGGCCA
Organism: Acidimicrobiales bacterium; assembly: GCA_050010495.1. Classification (GTDB taxonomy): domain Bacteria; phylum Actinomycetota; class Acidimicrobiia; order Acidimicrobiales; family RAAP-2; genus RAAP-2. The sequence continues at coordinate 3,807 of JBEKKW010000033.1, read as the reverse complement.
AGGCGCGCGCGTCAAGGAAGCCCATCCCCACGAGGACCTCGCCCAATTTGCCGCCCGATTCCCTCTGCTGGGCGAGGGCCAATTCCAGTTGTTCCTGCGAGATGAGATTCCCCTCGGTCAGGATGTCGCCCAAACGACCCTTGAAGGGCGTGGCCACCTTGTCCGCGGTGCGGCCGTTGCTGTCCGCCAGAACATGACTGTCCGAGTCCGAGTCCGAGTCCGAGTCCACCCGGACGGCCTGGGCCGTGGCGACCGATCCTAGAAGTGCCTCATCGAGGCTGCTCGGTCCACCGATACCGCCACCCGAGGTGCCGGCTCCGCCGCGCGGCGCCGCGTCATCGACCGCGACGTTCGATCCCTGATCGCCGCGCTTGTCGTTTCGATCTTTTTTCTTGAATGCCACCGGTGCTCCGTTAGATTCTGAAATTGGATGAGTGCGCCAAATCTAGCGCGGACCCTGGCGATATTACGGCCTTTCACCCTCAAACGACTGGAGTTTTCAAAGAATTTAGATTTCCCCCCATTCCGGGTCATATCACCAATTGAGCAAGAATCTACCCCCGCTCCAAACCTCTCTTAGCGCCAAAAATCCTCAAGATCGCCTGATTTGCTGGCCGGGCGCGCCGCTCTGGCGAACCGGCGACCCGACGGCGCCGCGCGGGCGGTTGCCGACAATATGTGTGCATCGTTCAAGACAGAACGCACCTTGCATCCAATTAATTCTGGTGTTTCAACGGTCAACCGTCGTTATTTGTCGAGAACGTGACATCTGGCAACGAATTGGTCAACTGTTGGGCCACGGTCGGTCGCCGGCGTGGTAGGAGATCGGAAAGCCACCCGCGCGTCGCGATCGGGACGGCCCCACTAGGTGGTGACCGCAGTGGTCGTCTCCCACGGACTGCCGGGAGCCCGAGCCAATATCGACGGCACTTCGGCGGCCGGAACGGCCGCCGAGAAGAGGAAGCCCTGACCGAATTCGCAGCCCGGTCCGCGCAGCCGCTCGAGCTGACCGTAGGTCTCGATCCCCTCGGCCAGCATCGTCATGTCGAGGCGATTGCCGAGCGAGATGATGGTTTCGAGCAAGGTGTCGTCGTGGGTGCTCTCGCGCGCCGGACGCACGAAGGCCTGGTCGATCTTGATGAACTTCGGATTTAATAGCAGCAGGTACGACAGCGAGGAGGACCCCGTGCCGAAGTTGTCGAGCGCGATGCCCACCCCGAGCCCGTTCAGCTCTTCGATGACCTTGATGGTTCGGTCGACGTCGAGCAGGGCCGTCTGCTCGGTGATCTCGATCACCAGCCGTGACGGCGCGAAGTCGCGTGTGCGCAGGGACTTGGCCAGCATCTCGTAGAGACCGTGGTCGTGGAACTGGCGGGCCGAGAGGTTGACGCTGACGTACGGCTCGACGCCGTCTTCACGCGAACTCGACCACGAACTCGCGGCGTTGACGGCCTCTCGGATCGCGAAGTCGCCGAGCTCCAGGATCAGATCGCTCTGCTCGGCCAGGGGCAGGAAGACGTTCGGCGGCACCCATCCCCGTTCGACGTGGTGCCAGCGCATCAACGCCTCGAAGCCGACCACCTCGTTGGTCGTGAGGTCGACGATCGGCTGGTAGTGCATCGAGACGTCTCCGTTACGAAAGCCGTCGCGCAACTCCTGGACGGCGGCGGAGTGGTCCGTCGGCTGTTGGCGCATTTGCGGTGCGAATAGTACGTGGCGACCCTTGCCCTTGCGCTTGGCCTCGTAGAGCGCGACGTCGGCGTTCTCGACGATCTCCTCGTGGTCCGCGCTCTTCTCGTCCCACACCACGATGCCCACGCTGGCGTGCTGCTCGATATGGGCTCCAGCGATCGAAAAGGGCTCGGCCAACGCCGTGAGGAGACGATTCGCCAGCTGCTCGACCTCATCGACCGACGTGAGGCCCTCGGCGAGGTAGACGAACTCGTCGCCGCCGAATCGGCAGACCGAATCGGTGGAACGGGTCACCTGCTCGAGGCGCCGCGCAATACCCGCCAGCAGCTTGTCACCCGCGAGGTGGCCGAGCGTGTCGTTGATGCCCTTGAAGTCATCAAGGTCCAACAACAGCACCGCACCGAGACCGCCCTGGCGAACGACGCGGGCGTGGGCCTGCACCAGTCGATCCTCGAAGAGCGCGCGATTGGCCAGGCCGGTCAGAGGATCGTGCAGCGCCATGTGCGACAACTGGGCGGTGAGAGCGCGCTCCTCGGTGATATCGCGCTCGGAAATCACGAAATACATGGTCTTGCCGTCGGCGTCGCGGGCCGGGGACCGCGAGACCTCGGCCACCACCACCCGGCCGTCCTTGTGGAGATAACGCTTGACGTATCGCACCCGATCGGCCTCCCCGACGGTAACGCGGCGGTGGGTCTCCTCGGTGATGCCGACGTCGTCGGGGTGGGTGAAGGGCTTCGAATCGCGCCCGAGCAGCTCCTCGTTGGTGAAGCCGATCATCTCGCAGAACGAGTCGTTGGCCGCGATGATCTTGTCGTCGAGATCGGTGCAGATCATCGGCGACATGTTCTCCTCGAAGGCCAGACGGAATCGCTCCTCGGCCTCGAGACGGGCCTGCTCGGCCGCTTTCTGCACACTGTTGTCGCGGATCGACGCGACGGCCCAGCGCTTGCCGAGCAACGTCAGCGGCGTCAGCGCGAAATCGACTGAGCGTTCGGATCCGTCACGGCAGAGCACCGACAGGTCGCGGTTACTCCAGATGATCCGCGTCGACGGGTCACGGGCGTACTGTCCCCGGGCCTGTGACTCGGCGCCGCGATGGCGCGGTGGCACGAGCATCTGGACGCTCTGACCGATCAGCTCCTCCTTAGCGAAGCCCGTCAGCACCGAAAGCAGTTCGCTGACGTAGCGCATGACGCCGCGTTCGTCGAGTAGCGCCGTCCCGTCGGGCAGGGCCTCGACGAGGTGCTGCCATGAGAGGTCGTAGTCCTCCAGATCGCTCACGTCCCAACTCTCCCCCGGATTGTCAGAGCGAAGTGTACTGCCCGACACCGGTGATCCTGGTGCAGTGGACGTCTCGAGGTGGTGAACTAAGACCTCGGTCCATCACCGTCCAGCGACGGGCCGCTCGAGTGCCGGCGTCGTCCACGGGCATTACTGTCCACGCGAACCCGGCCCCCAGAGCGGTCTCGTAGGCTTGAACCGTGTCAGATCTCCTGCGCGGCGATGAGATCATCGCGTGCGTCCACCGCGTGGCCCTCAGCCGCGGCGAGCCCTTCGAATTCAAACGTGCGCCCACCTCCCCCGAGATCCAGCGCCGCCGTCGCGAGGCCGACGAACACCGGTTGGTGACGCTGAAGGAGATTCAACGCCTCCATCCCGAGGTCACGGTCCCTTCGAGCGTTCCAGAGACGGCCGAACTATTGACGAGCGGGAGCGAACTCATCATGCGGCCCCGCCTGGAGGACGATGTCGAGGGGCGGCGGCGCGCGTCGGTGCAACTGCTCGTTCGCGTCGGGCGCGTCGACGAGCGATTCATCTACGCGCCGGTGATCATCAAGAACAACGAGATCCACGAACCGGCCTCCACTCGACGGATCCTCGAGGGTTCACTCGCCCGGCTGCTGCCGAGCGAGGCGAGCTACTGCGACGGCGTCGGTCCCCGTTCAACGCCCACCGTGACGCGCAACGGCATCACCCTCGCGCACGCCACCCGGGTGCTGACGGCACTCGGCCACGGCGATCCGTCGGGCCGGGCCGCCATGATCGATCGCCACCAACGCCTGTGGTGGTTCGACCTGGCCAGCACCAACTATCCCCGGTTCAATCTCGCCA
>JBEKKW010000032.1:0-22150 GCA_050010495.1 Acidimicrobiales bacterium | reverse complement strand
GCTTGACGAGGTCGTCGACCTTGGTGCCGCAGTTCTCGTTGGGCGGCGCCTTGAAGACGACGATGTCGCCGGTGTGGATGGTCCCGAAGTCGACGGCCAGCTTGTTCACGATGATGCGGTCGCCGATCATAAGGGTCGGTTCCATCGACGCCGAGGGGATGAAGTAGGTCTCGAAGACGAAGGTGCGCACGAGGAACGAGGCGAGGACCGCGACGACGATGATGGCGGCCCATTCGATGATGAACTTTCGTCGCCGCCGGGCTAGCGCATCACCGTCCGGAACTTCGTCGGGCTCCTCGATCGGTTCGTCCAACGTCCCGACGGAGGTCTCTTCAGTCACTCGTCAAGGTTACTCGCGCCGCTCGTGGCGCTCGAGCGAGGCCAATAGTTTCAGGAATCGCTCGTCGCTGCTCTTGAAGGGGTCCTTCAAGAGGACCGTTCGTTGCATCTCGTCGTTGAGCTTGAGGTGCACCCAGTCGACCGTGTAGTCGCGACGCCACTCCTTGGCCGCCTTGATGAACGTGCCGCGCATGTGGGCCCTCGTCGTGGGGGGCGGCACCTGCGCGGCGTGCGCGATCTGGTCGTCGGTCACGACCCGGCGGAAGTGGCCCCGGGCCTGGCGCCGGTAGTAGAGGCCGCGCTCGTAGTTGGTGTCGTGGTAGAGCAGGTCGATGAGGGCGATCTTGGGGTCCCCCAGTTCGACGCCGCTGCGCTCTCGTTCGCGCTCGATGATCTGCAGTTTGGCGATCCAGTCGACGCGGTCGGCCAGGCCCATCGGGTCCGTGCGGTACTGCTCGATCACCTCTCGCCAGAGCACCACCGCGCGACGCTGGTCGGCCGGCAAGTCGTGCTGCTGGACGAAGAGTTCGGCCCGTTCGCACAGGTCCTCCTGGATCTCCAGGGCCGTCATGTCGCGCCCGCTCAAGAGCTTGACCGGCTCCTTGCTCCACAGGTCGTAGGAGATGTCGCGCAGGGCGTTGATCGGCGAGGCCATGTTGTAGTCGCGCAGCACCGTGGTCTTGTCCTCGATCATCGCCAGCACTACGGCCGCGGTGCCGACCTTGAGGAAGGTGGCGAACTCGCTCATGTTCGAGTCGCCCACGATCACGTGCAGGCGCCGGTACTTCTCCGGGTCGGCGTGGGGCTCGTCGCGGGTGTTGATGATCGGCCGACTGCGCGTGGTGGCCGAGGAGATGGCCTCCCAGATGTGCTCGGCCCGCTGGCTCATCGAGTAGTTGGTGCCCTTGGCGTTGGTGACGACCTTGCCGGCCCCGGTGAAGATCTGGCGACTGATCAAGTGGGGAATGAAGACCTGCTCGAGGCGGGTCAGGTCGTCGATGCGGTCGATGCAGTAGTTCTCGTGGCACCCGTAGGAGTTGCCCGACGAGTCGGTGTTGTTCTTGAACAGGTAGATGTCCCCGCGGATGCCCTCGTCGGCCAGCTGTCCCTGGGCGTAGTCGACCAGCTCGCGCAGGATCGTCTCGCCGGCCTTGTCCTGGGCCACGACGTCGCTCAGCGAGTCGCACTCGGCCGTCGCGTACTCGGGGTGGCTACCGACGTCGAGGTAGAGCCGGCTGCCGTTCTCCAAGAAGACGTTGCTCGAGCGGCCCCACGCGACGACTTTACGAAAGAGGAACCGCGACACCTCGTCGGGGCTGAGGCGACGCTGGCCGCGCAGCGAGAAAGTGATTCCGTACTCTGTCTCGATGCCGTAGATTCGCCGCAGCATAGGAGGGCCTTTGCTGATCGCTCAGCGAAGCAGTTCGTCCACTTGGGTGTCGCTCAGTCGCGCGAAGGTCCGACGGGTGCCGCGGTCCTCGAGCACCCCGACCTCGAGGTCGGTCGCCACGATGGTGCGGTCCGGTCCGGCCAGGGCCGCCACGGCGCTCTGGAGCGTCGCGGCGAGGGGCTGGACCGTCTCGTCGAGTTGGGCGAAGCGCTCCTTGATCGTCTCGGCGTCGCCGCCGAGCACGACGAAACGCGGTTCGTCGGTGATCGTGCCCTCGTAGGCGATGCGGTAGAGCTTGGTCGGGTGCAGCTTGTTGCCCAACTGGGCGACCAGGATCTCCACCTCGAGCGGCTTCTGGCCCTCGGTGAACATGTCGCCGAGGTGCTGGCCGTAGTAGTTGGCCAGGGCTCGGGCGTCGACGTCCTCGCGCGAGTAGGTGAAGCCCGTCCCGTCGGCCCAGCGGATGCCGGCCTCGCGCAGGCGGTCGAATTCGTTGTACTTGCCGACCCCGGCGAAGGCGATGCGGTCGTAGATCTCGGAGATCTTATAGAGCGAGGCCGACGGGTTCTCCGCGACCAGCACCACGCCCGAGTCGAAGATCGCCGCGACGATCGAGCGGCCCCGCGCGATGCCCTTCTGGGCGAACTCGGCGCGGTCCTTGATGAGCTGTTCGGGCGAGACGTAGAACTGCATGCTCATCGCAGGTCACCACCCGCCACGCCGCCGGACTGCGTACGTCGGTCGTTGATGACCTTGAAGCGCACGGCGACGTCGTCGACGGCCAACTCCTGGAAGCCCCGTTCGTTTATCGTGACGATCATCGGGAAGAGCTGGCGCACGAAGTCGGGGCCGGCCGTCGCGGGGTCGTTGTCGCCGGCCTCGTAGAGCGCGAGCGCTCCCAGGTCGAGCGCCGCCTCGAGGTCGAGGTCCTCGCGGAAGCCGAGGCGCAGCGTGCTCTCGGCGAAGGGCGAACCGGATCCGATGGTCGCGTAGTCGCTACGTTCGTAGCAGCCCCCGGCCCCGTCGTACTCGAAGATGCGCCCGACCTGGTGGCTCAGGTCCCATCCGGCCAGCAGCGGGACCACCACCAGCGGCGACGAGAGGTTGTTGCGCTGGATGATGGGTGAAAGGTAGTTGGCCTTGCCCTCGAGGGAGAGCGCGCTGTCGGTCATCTTCTCGTAGTGCTCGAAGGAGAGCTGGGCCATCTTGATGAACTCGATGCCCCGGGCCGCGGTGCCCGAGATGGCGATCGCGGTGTAGAGGTCGGCCGGCTCGATCTTTCGGATGTCGCGACTCGCGATGTAGTTGCCCGTGGCCTGGCGGTCGCCGACCATCACCACTCCCCCGAGGTAGCGCACGGCGATCACGGTCGTGGCGTGCGCGGAGGGCCCTTCGCCCTGAGGTCCGTTCGTCAGCCCGGCCCCCTCGGCGTAGTGGAAGAAGGAGGGGCCGGGGTCACCCTGGGCACTGAAGAGTGGCAGCCCCACTACTACTGTCCGCCTTTTTGCACGTAGTTGCGAACGAACTCCTCGGCGTTCTCCTCGAGCACTTCATCGATTTCGTCTAACAGGTCGTCCAGGTCGGCCTTGAGCTGGTCGCCCTTGGTGGCGTCCACCGAGACGTCGCTGGTCTCTTGACTGGCGCGCTCCGTGCGCTGCTTCTGGATGCGTTCTTGTTCACTCATAGGTACTGTTCTACCTGTCTAGTGCATCGAGGAGGTCGTCAGCGGTAACGCAGTTTTCCAGCAGTTCCGCGGTCAGGGCCGCGGTGCCGCGCAGTGGGTCCATCATGGGCACGCGTTGCAACGGGCCCGAACCGAGATCGAAGACCACGCAATCCCAGTTGGCGGCCACGATTTGCTCCGGATAGCGCGCGACGCACTGGCCGCGGAAGTAGGCCCGGGTGCTCTCGGGCGGGTTGTGAACGGCTTCACGAACTTGCTCGCCGTCGAACAGTTTGCGCAGCCCCACCCGCTGGGCCAGGGAGCGTTCGGGGCGCAGGTCGTGGTACTGCAGGTCGATCACCTGCAGTCGCGCGTCGCCCGGCGCGAGGCCGTGGCGCTCGCGAAAGCCGTTCACGATGCGCTGCTTGGCCACCCAGTCGACCCGGTCGGCGACCGAGGCCGGGTCGTCGCGCACCCCGTCGAGCATGGCGCGCCACTGCTCGAGGACCATCGCGACCTCCACGGGCGCGGCGACGTCGCGCGCGCCGTCGCGCGCGACGTAGTTGTTGGCCAGGTGCCAGAGCTCGTCCTGGAGGTCCCAGGCGGTGCGCTGCTTGTCGTCGTCGCAGGGGACCGTCGTGGTGAGGGTGGTGTCGAGGGAGAAGGCCCGCACCGCCTGGACCGGTTGGCGCGGTCCGTAGGGGAAGGCCTCGACGCCCAGGTCCTCGAGGGCCGCGAGCAGGATCGCCGTCGCGCCCAGCTTGACGAGGGTGGCGACCTGGCTCATGTTGGCGTCGCCGATGATGACGTGGAGTCGACGGAAGCGTTCGGCGTCGCTGTGGGGCTCGTCGCGCGTGTTGATGATCGGTCGCTTGAGCGTCGTCTCGAGTCCGACGACCTCTTCGAAGAACTCCGCGCGCTGGCTGAGTTGGAAGTCGGGCCCCGACGCCAGCGCGTGCTCGGTCTCGGCGCCGACCTTGCCGGCCCCGATGACGATCTGGCGCGACACGAAGTGCGGCACCATGGCGCGCACGATGTGCGAGAACTCGACGTCGCGGCCCACGAGGTAGTTCTCGTGGCAGCCGTAGGAGTTGCCCTTGCCGTCGGAGTTGTTCTTGTAGAGCGTGATCGCCTGGTGGCTCTCGAGGCCCTCATTGGCCGCGACGACGGCCCGGCGCATCACCTCTTCGCCGGCGCAGTCGTACAGCGTCGCCTCGAGCGGCGTGCGGCACTCGGGCGAGGAGAACTCCGGGTGGGCGTGGTCGACGTAGAGGCGCGCCCCGTTGGTCAAGACGGTGTTGGCCAGGTGCGTCTCGACGACCGGCGCGAAGGCACTGAGCCCGGGCAGTCCCCGGGCGTCCAGCTCGGGCGTCTCGCCCTCGAAGTCCCAGTTGATCCGGGTGCGGCCCTGCTGGGCGTAGGCGTTGACGATGATGCTCGACGAGACGATCGGGTCCAGGTCGGGCCCGCCCATGATGCCGTACTCCGTCTCGATTCCCAGCACCTTTGGAATCGACATGGGGCTAGAGGTACTGACCGGTACCGACGTGTTGGATGGAGCGGCCGCCCTTGATGTCGGTCTCCTCACGGTTGATCAGCGTGCGGATGAAGATGATGCGCTCGCCCTTCTTGCCCGAGATGCGCGCCCAGTCGTCGGGGTTGGTGGTGTTGGGCAGGTCCTCGTTCTCGCGGAACTCCTGGCGAATCGATTCGATTAGGTCCTCGGCGCGCAGCCCGCGTCCCTTCGACTCGATCTCGCGCTTGACGGCGAGCTTCTTGGCCCGGCGCACGATGTTCTCAATCATCGCGCCCGACGCGAAGTCCTTGAAGTAGAGGATCTCCTTGTCGCCGCCCTGGTAGGTCACCTCGAGGAAGCGATTCTCGTCGTCGACGCGGTACATCGCCGAGACGGTCTCCTCGATCATCACGCGGATCGCCTTGTCGCGGTCTCCCCCGCCGAGCTCGTTGATGAGGTGCTCGTCGATGGGCAGCTCGGCGTGCAGGTAGCGCTGGAAGATCTGGGCCGCGGCGTCGGCGTTGGGCCGCTCGATCTTGATCTTGACGTCGAGGCGTCCCGGGCGCAGGATGGCCGGGTCGATGAGGTCCTCGCGGTTGGTGGCCCCGATGACGATGACGTCGCGCAGTGATTCGACGCCGTCGATCTCGGCCAGCAGTTGGGGCACGATCGTCGACTCCATGTCCGAGCTGATGCCGGTGCCGCGGGTGCGAAAAAGCGAGTCCATCTCGTCGAAGAAGATGATGACCGGCATGCCCTCCTCGGCCTTCTCGCGCGCCCGCTGGAAGACGATTCGGATCTGGCGCTCGGTCTCGCCGACGTACTTGTTCAACAATTCTGGGCCCTTGATGTTGAGGAAGTAGGAGCGGACGTTGCGGTTGCCCGACAACTCGGCGACCTTCTGGGAGAGCGAGTTGGCCACGGCCTTGGCGATCAGCGTCTTGCCACAGCCCGGCGGGCCGTAGAGCAGGATGCCCTTGGGCGCGGGCAGTTCGTAGTCCGAGAAGAGCGCGCGGTGCAGGTAGGGCAGCTCGACCGCGTCGGTGATCGACTCGATCTGCGCGTCGAGGCCGCCCACGTCGGCGTAGGTGATGTCGGGAACCTCCTCGAGGATCAGCTCTTCGGCCTCCTGGCGCACCAGCTTCTCGGTCAGCAGGTTCGAGCGCAGGTCGAGCAGCAGCGCGTCGCCGCTGCGCAGTTTCACGTCGCGCAGCGCGTCGGCCAGCTCGACCACCCGCTCCTCGTCGGCGCGGGCGTAGACGAGCACACGTCGTTCGTCGAGCACCTCCTTGACCGTCACGACCTCGCCCTGGCCGTCGGCCTCGCGCACGCCGATGACGCTGAAGGACTCGTTGAGGACGACCTCGTTGCCCCGCTCGATCTGACCGGGGTCCAGGCCGGGGTGCAGCGCGACGCGCATCTTGCGCCCCGAGGCGAAGATGTCGACCGTGCCGTCGTCGTTGAAATCGATGAACGTGCCGTAGAGGGCCGGGGGCTGGGTCAGCTTCTCCACCTCGTCGCGCAGGGCGGAGATCTGGTCGCGGGTCTGCTGGATCGTGATGGTCAGTTTCTCGTTGTTCGAACGGGTCTGGGCCACCTGGCCCCGGGCCTCGAGTAGCTGCTCCTCGAGCATCTCGATGCGGTGGTTGGCCTGCTCGACGTCGCTCAAGACGTGATCGCGCGGTGAACTGACCACGATCTGGTCGCGGTGCTCGTCACCCTCGGGCGGCGGGAACTGCTCAGAACGCTCCATAGGGCCACCTTAGATGTATCACGAGGGCCCTGAACGTCACGTGGCGCGGGCCCGTCCCGCTAAAGTCTTAAGACTAGAGAGGCCACGGAGATAGACACATGAAGGTTTGGATTGACCAAGACCTCTGCACCGGTGACGGGCTCTGCGAGGAGATCTGCCCCTCGGTCTTCACGCTGCTCGACGACGGCCTGGCCTACGTGAAGCAAGGTGACGCGGTCCTGAGCTCGCCCGGCGGCGCCGAGGGTCTGGCCACCGTGCCCGAGGGCATGGAGGACGCCGTCGTGGAGGCTTCCGAAGAGTGTCCCGGCGAGTGCATCTTCATAGAGAAGGACTAGTCAACCTCTAGACGCCCGACCAGGCGCCTCGCCGACGTCAGGAAGCCCGTGTGGGCGACCATGCGGTGGTCGGGCCGCACCGAGCGGCCGTCGATGTGCCAGGTCCGTCGCAGCACCTCGACCGTCTCTTCCAGTCCGAAGCTGTGCTGGCGCAACGTCTCGCGCAGCAGTTGGGTCTGGTTGATGGTGGGCAGGTAGCAGAGCAGGATCCCGCCCGGACGAAGCGCGCCCTCGGCGTGCTTGACGACGGCCCACGGCTCGGGCATGTCCAGGATGACGCGGTCGAGGTCGACCTCGTCGATGCCGAGCGTGACGTCGCGGATGTGCACGTCGTAGGCCACGTCGCTGCCCAGCATGTCGTGCACGTTCTTGGTGGCCTGCTGCGCGAAGTCCTCACGGATCTCGTAGCCCGTGATGATCGCCCCGGCGCGCAGCAGCGTCATCGAGAGCGCGCCCGAACCGAGCCCGGCCTCGAGCACGCGCATGCCCGGTCCGATGTCGGCCTGCATCAGGATGGCGCCCAGGTCCTTGGGGTAGATGACCTGGGCCCCACGGGGCATCTTCAAGACGACGTCCGAGAGCGTCGGGCGCAGCACCAGGAAGCTCCGTTCGGTGCTGCCGCGCACCAGCGATCCCTCGAGAGCACCGATGAGGTCGTCGTGCTGGACGATGCCCGAATGGGTGTGGAAGGCCGCCCCATCGCGCAGGGTGATGAGGTAGTGGCGCTCCTTGGCGTCGATCAGCATGACGCGCTCGCCGGCGCGCAATACGCTCACGCGGGCTTGTTCTTGGCGCGACGCCGGCCCGCCTTCGCCGCGTGTTTGTCGAACAGGCGAAAGATCAAGATCGTCCCGGCGATCGAGAGCCACTTCGGCGACTTCTGCGCCCAGGCCCGCGCGACGCTGGACGCCAGCGCGACGCGGAAGAGCCGCTTGAGTATCACCGCTTGTTCTTGCGGATGCGCCGTCCGCGGATCCGCCCCCAGACGTAGCCGGTCACCACGCCGCCGAGTCCGACCGCGGCGACGGTCGGTGGCTGAGTGGTGTCCGGCCCGTGCAGGCTGAGGTCGTCGGGTAAGACGGCGCGGATCGTCGCCTCCAGCTCGCGTCTCGTGGGCGACTGGACGCGGCTCTGTTCGCTCACTTGGTCACCTTCAGTCGGCGCTTGGCCGAGCCGCTCACGATGCGCCACATCGTCAGGGCGATCACCGCGCAGGCCAGCACCGCCACGATCAGATACGGCAGCCACGACAGCGAGCCGTCGAGGACCTTGAACTGCTCCTGGAGGAATCGCAGGGCGCCGATGAGCAACAGGGTGGTGCCGAATCCGACCAGGAGGCTGCCGAGCACGCCAAAGGCGATGAAACGGCCCATCTCCTTGAGCGGCTGGATGGTCTCTTCCTTGATGTAGCGGATGGCCAGCGTCTTGATCTCTTGGATGTCGCGCTGGAGCGAGGCCCCGCGAAGGAAGTTGCGCCACGACGAGTAACTCACGGACCCAGCCTACTCTTGGCGCTCGCGCACGAGGTAGGTGGACGTGGCGCTCGCGATCACGTGGCCGGCCCCGTCGACGATGCGGCCCTCGGCGAAGGAGATGGTCCGTCCGGGCTTCACGACGCGGGCGCTGCAGGTGAGGTCGGCGCCCGCCCGGGCGGCACGCAGGAAGCTGACCTTCATCGCGGTGTTGGCGACACTCACGTGCTCCCCCGCCGCCGTCACGACCGACGCGCCCATCGCCGAGTCGAGCATCGCCGCGAGGAAACCGCCCTGGACGATGCCGGCCGGGTTGAGGAATCGCTCGTCGACGTGCATGGACCACACGCTTATCCCCGGGGTCGATTTGTCCACGCAGGTAAGCCCGAGCGTCAGGTCACAGTTGGGCGGAATCTGCAGGGCCACAGCGTCAGGCTACCCCGACCCTTCGCGATTCTCGGGGTGCGGAGTCACTACCCTTGAGGCGTGACTGACGACCTCTACCACGGCACCAGCGAACTCGAGGCCCGCGCCATCCGAGAGATCGCCGCGGTGGCGATGGACGCGCCCTTCGCCGCCAACTCCGGGCACAGCGGCACGGCCATGGCGCTCGCGCCCCTTGGAGTCATGCTCTTCTCGCGCGTCCTGCGCCACGACCCGACGAGCCCTCACTGGCCCGACCGAGACCGCTTCATCATGAGCTGCGGGCACGCCTCGATGTTGCAGTACGGCTTGGCGCACGTCTTCGGCTACGACGTCACCGAGGCGGACCTGCGCGCCTTTCGCCAGCCCCACTCGCGCACGCCGGGCCACCCCGAGCGGGGCGTGACCGCCACGGTCGAGGTCACGACCGGACCGCTCGGCCAGGGGGTCGCCAACGGTGTCGGCATGGCGATCGCCGAACGGATCCTGCGCAGCGACTACGGCGAAGAGCTGGTCGATCACCGCACGTGGGTGCTAGCCAGCGACGGCTGCCTCGAAGAGGGCGTCAGCCACGAGGCGGCCTCGTTGGCCGGCTTCCTCGGCCTCGATCGCCTGACGGTGTTCTACGACGACAATCACATCACCATCGACGGCCCGACCGAACTGGCGTTACGTGACGACGCGGCGGCCCGTTTCGCCGCCTACGGCTGGCACGTGATCAACCTGGGCGAACAGGCCAACGATCTGGACGCGCTCGAGACGGCGACCCGGTCCGCGATCGCCGAGACGGCTCGCCCCACGTTGATCATCGTGCGTTCGCACATCGCCTTCCCCTCGCCCGTGATGATGGACCGGCGCGAAGCCCACGGCTCGCCCTTCTCCGCCGAGGCCATCAGTGTGGCCAAGGCCCTCCTGGGCGTGCCCGACCGACCGTTCGCGCTCGACGCCCAGCTGCCGGCACTGATGGTCGAGAGTCTGGCCGCGCGACGCAGCGACCGCGAAGCGTGGGAGGCCAGGTTGCGTGCCTCGGGCGACCGCGGCGCCGCGCTGCTCGAGCAGCTCGCGACCAACGGCGCGGCCCAGGTCACGACGGGACCGGAGCGTTACGAGGGCGGCACCAAGGTCGCCACGCGCAAGGCCCTGCAGCGCGCGATGGACGCCCTCGCCCCCCAGACGGCCGGTCTCACGGCCGGTTCGGCCGACCTGACCGACAACACCGGGGTGATTCTCTCGCACTCGTCGCCCCAGAGCGCGACCGATCCCGGGGGCCGCCAGATCCACTACGGCATCCGTGAGTTCTCCATGGGCGCGAATATGGTCGGTCAGGCGCTGCACGGCGGACTGCGCCCCGTGGGCTCGACCTTCTTCGTCTTCAGCGACTACGAGCGGCCCTCGATACGTCTGGCGGCGTTAAGCGAGGCCGGGGTGCTCTTCGTCTTCACGCACGACTCCGTCGGCGTGGGTGAGGACGGTCCGACCCACCAGCCCGTCGAACACCTCATGGCCCTGCGCGCGATGCCGCGCCTGCACGTCGTGCGCCCCTCGGACGCCAACGAGACACTCGACCTCGTCGAGCGCTACTTGCGCGACCCCGACCCGTCGCCCACGGCGCTGGTGCTGTCGCGTCAGGACATGGCGGTGTTGGCTGGTGACGACGCCGCGGCTTCGACTCGCGACGCCCATCGCGGCGGCTACGTCGTTCGCGAACGTGATGACGCCGTCTTCAGCCTCTTCGCCACCGGCTCGGAGGTCGCACCCTGCCTCGACGCCCAGGAGGAGCTGGCGGCCCAGGGTGTCGTGGTGCGCGTCGTGGCGCTGCCGTGCTGGACCTGCTTCGACGAGCAGCCCAGTGAGTATCGTCACGCCGTGCTGCGCCGAGAGATCGCCTCAGTGTCGCTCGAAGCCGGCGCGACCCTCGGCTGGCACAAGTACGTGGACCACGCCCTGGGTATCGACGCCTTCGGCATGTCGGCTCCGGGCCCGTACGTCCTGGACTACTTCAACATCACGTCCGCCACGGTGGTCGAGCACGTCCTCGAGGTACTCGCGGCCTCGCGGTGAGCACCCTGAACACGCTGTTCGAGCGCTACGGCCAGAGCCCGTGGCTCGAGGTGACGGGTTCGGACCATCCGGGCGACGAGGGGTGGTCGCGCGCCCTGGCCCAGGGCGTTCGCGGGGCCACGGTGCGCCACGGCTCGCTCGCTCGGGCCCTGTCCACGAGCGAGCGCTACGACGGACTCTTCGCCGACGCGAAAGCTCGCAACGCCTCCCAACTGGCTGAAGCGCTAATGGTGCAGGACGCCCGCACGCTCTGTGACGAGCTTGAGAGTCTGTACCACCAGTCGCGCGTGGCCTTTCGGGAGAGGAGCCTGCGCTACTGCGACGGTCTGGTCACGCTCGAGGTCGCCCCCACGTTCGGGCACGACCGGGCGGCTCTCGTGGCCGCGGCCGCCCGCGTGGCCGGGGCCGTGCAGCGGCCCAACGTCGTCGTCTCCATCGCCGCGACCCCCGAGGGCCTCGCCGCGGTCAGCGAGGTCCTCGGGGCGGGCATCAGCGTGAACGTGACCCTCGTCAACTCCCTCTCGCGTTACGAGCAGGCCTTCGACGCGTGGCTCGCCGGCGTGGAACTGGCGATCGAGAACGGCGTCGACGTCGGGGCGGTCGCGTGCACCATCTCGGTCGCCATGGCGCCCATCGACGCGGTCTACGACTCCTTGATGCACCGCCACGACAAGCGTCGCGGCACCTCGGCCGTCTCGACGGTCGCCGGTATCTATCGCCGGTTCCGCAAGCGAATCGTCGGACGGCGTGAGACATCGTTGCTGGGGCGCGGGGTGCAGGTGCCCCGTCCCCTGTGGACCTCGATGACCCCGACGGACCGCACCTTCTTCGACCTGCTCTACGTCAACCACGTGGCGGCCTTCGAGACGGTCGCCACGTTCAGTCGATCAACCATGGACCTCGTACTCGACCACGGGGACTTCGCGGGATCACTCCTGGCGACCCCGCGGCGCATCAAGACGACGTCCTTTCTCGTCAAGGACCTCCCCCGGTCCTTCTCGCACCCCGCGATCGCCAACAAGCTCGACGGCGACGAACTGGCCGGCGCCCAGCGCGACTACGAGGCCCTGACCGACGCGGTGCTCAAGAAGATGCCGCGCCATCCCTAGACCGAGCCATCACACCGCGACGCCGCCAACGCCGCTCCCCTCGCTCCGTCCATGCTCATCCGTCCATGCTCGCGCCGTAGGATGCTGAAATGACGACCCTTCGAGAAACCCCGGACCTGGGCGAGCTGGTGCGCACGCCGCTACAGGAGCTGGCCGCCGAGGCCTTCACGCGGGCCCGCGCGGCCCACGGCTTCGTCGTCACCTACTCGCCCAAGGTCTTCATCCCCCTGACCAAGCTGTGCCGCGATCGATGCGGTTACTGCACCTTCGCCCAGGCCCCGGCCCACGTCGAGTCGCCCTACATGAGCCTCGACGAGGTCATGGCCGTCGCCCAGGCCGGTCAGGCGGCCGGCTGCACCGAGGCCCTCTTCACCCTCGGCGAGCGGCCCGAACTCCGCTACGACGAAGCGGCCCGCTGGCTGGCCGCGCGGGGCTACCACTCGACCGTCGACTACGTGGCCAGCGCGTCGCAGATGGTGCTCGAATCGACCGGACTGCTCCCGCACGCCAACGCCGGCGCCCTGTATCGCCACGAGTTGGCCCAGCTGCGCGCCTCCTGCGCCTCCCAGGGCATGATGATCGAGGCGCTGGCCGACCTGGCGGCCCACCGCCTGGCGCCCGACAAGGATCCCCAGCGTCGTCTCGACACGCTGCGCCTGGCCGGTGAGCTGGCCATCCCCTTCACGACCGGTCTGCTGGTCGGCATCGGCGAGACCCGCGAGGAGCGCCTGGTGACCCTCGAGGCGATACGCCGTTCCCACGAGGAGTTCGGCCACGTCCAAGAGGTCATCATCCAGAACTTCCTGCCCAAGCCCCGCACCGCCATGGCGCACGAAGCGCCCGCCAGCGACGAGGAGTTCCACTGGACGATCGCCGTCGCCCGCCTGGTGCTGCCCGACGACGTCCACCTGCAGGCGCCGCCCAATCTCAGCGACGATCCCACCCGACTGCTCGACTACGGCATCGACGACTTTGGCGGCATCTCGCCCGTCACGGCCGACCACGTCAACCCCGAACGGGCCTGGCCCGCGACCGAGGTGCTGGCCCGGGAGTGCGACGGCCGCGGCTTCACCCTGGCCGCGCGTCTCACCGTCTATCCCGACTTCATCGCCAGGTCCGGGTACCTCGACGAGAAGGTGCGCCCAGTGGTGCTCTCGCACGCCGACGCTGCCTTCCTTGCCCGTGACGACCACTGGTTCTCCGGTTCGGAGGTGACGCCGCCCTTCGCGCCGACGTCGCTCGCCACGACGAGTGCCGTCCAGTCGATCCTGGCCCGCTACGGGCCCGGTTACGAGTTCGACCGCGGCGAGCTCGTCACCCTCTTCCACGCTCGCGGGGCCGACTTCAATGCCGTGGCCGACCTCGCCGACGGCGTGCGACAGGACCTCGTCGGCGACGCGGTGAGCTTCGTGATCAACCGCAACATCAACTACACCAACGTCTGCACGTTCAAGTGCCGCTTCTGCGCCTTCTCCAAGGGTCCCCTCTCGCTCAACCTTCGCGGCGACCCGTACCTGCTCACGCTCGAAGAGATCAGCGAACGCGTACGCGAGGCCGAGGAGCGCGGCGCGACCGAAGTCTGCCTCCAGGGCGGCATCCACCCCAACTTCGACGGCGAGTACTACGTCGACGTCATCGCCGCCGTGCGGGCCGGTTCGCCCACGATCCACATCCACGCCTTCAGCGCCCTGGAGGTCTTCGAGGGGGCCCGTCGCTCCGAGCAGGACCTCGCGACCTACCTGACGCGACTGAAGGAGGCCGGGCTCAAGACCCTGCCGGGCACGGCCGCGGAGATCCTCGACGACGAGGTCCGCGCCGTGCTCTGCCCCGACAAGATCAACTCCGACCAGTGGCTCGAGGTGCACCGCACCGCCCACGGCGTCGGCCTGCGAAGCAATATCACGATCATGTTCGGCGCCGTCGAAGGCGTGGACAGTTGGGCGACGCACCTGCTGCGCACCCGCGACCTGCAGCGCGAGACGGGCGGCTTCACCGAGTTCGTGCCGCTGCCCTTCGTGCACATGGCGACACCGATCTTCCTCAAGGGTCGCTCGCGCCGTGGCCCGACGTTCCGCGAGGCCGTCTTGATGCACGCGGTCGCGCGCCTGCACTACGCGACGTTGATCGACAACATCCAGGTCAGCTGGGTCAAGATGGGGGTCGCCGGTTCGCGGCGCATCCTCCAGGCTGGCGCCAACGACCTCGGCGGCACGTTGATGGACGAGAACATCTCGCGCGCGGCGGGCGCGATCCACGGTCAGGGCATGGACGTGGCGATGATGCAGGACCTCGTGGCCCCGCTCGGTCGCCCGCTCCACCAGCGCAGCACCCTCTACCAGACCCTGTGAGCGTCACCGACCTGATCAAGGAGTTCCTGGCCGAGATCGAGGCCGACACGGCGCAGAGCCCCGAACAGGTGGCGGCGCTGCGCGACCTGCTCGAGAAGGTGCTCGAGCGTGGGGGCCTCGGCCCCAACGCCGTCGACCTGACGGTGGCCCTGAGCGCCCTGGACGAGTTGCTCGACGCCTCGTCGCTCTTCGCGCCCTGGCGATCGCGGGCCAAGGTCACGGTCTTCGGCTCGGCGCGCACCGACCCGGGCCACCCGCTCTACCACATGGCCCGAGAACTGAGCTCGATCATGACCGAGCGCGGTTGGATGACGATCACCGGGGCCGGCGGGGGCATCATGGAGGCCTCCTCCGAGGGGGCCGGGCGCGAGAACACGCTGGGGGTCAACATCGAACTGCCCTTCGAGCAGGGGGCCAATCCCTACATCGACCAGGAGAAGAACCTGGTGTCGATGAAGTACTTCTTCACCCGCAAGGTCGCCATGACGCGCGAGTCCCAGGCCTTCGTCGCCTTCCCGGGCGGTCTGGGCACGCTGGACGAGGCCTTCGAGATCCTCACCCTGCTGCACACCGGCAAGACCGACCCCGCTCCGGTGGTGCTCGTCGACACGCCCGACGGCACGTACTGGGACCGCTGGCTCGACTTCATCATCGACGAGGTGGTCGCGGGCGACTACATTGGCCCGCTCGACATGTGCCTGGTGGCGATCTGCCACGGCGTGGCCGAGGCGATCGACGAGATCGAGCGGTTCTACTCCAACTACGTCAGCGTCGAGCTGGGCGACGGCCGGGCCTCGCTGCTCGTTCGCCGCGTCCCCAACGTCCGCCAGCTCGATGAGTTGGCGGCTATCGTCGCCGCCTTCGCGGCCGGGGAGGGTTTCAAGGTCGAAGGCTCGAGGGTCAGCTTCAACTTCGACGGTCGTAACTACGCCAACCTGCGCCTGATCATCAACGCCCTCAACGACCTCGTCGACGAGGGTTAGTCGTTCTCCGTCGCGCGTAGCAGCATCTCGGCCTTCTGCAGGCTGCGCCGGACCTTGGAGAGGCGCCGCTCCAACTCCTTGGCGCTGTCGGACCCGCCAAGGCGGACCTGCTCGCGCAGCGTGTCGAAGATGACGTCGGAGATCCGGCTCTCGAGGCTCGCCAGCTCGTCGGCCAGTTCGTCGAAGGACTCCACTACTCGAGCACGATGACGTCGAGGGTGCCGTCGTGGTACTGGGAACGCAGCACCTTCTTGTCGAACTTGCCCACGCTCGTCTTGGGGATCGACTCGAGGAAGGTCCAGTTCTCGGGCAGCCACCACTTCACGACCCGTTGGGCCAGGAACTCGCGAAGCTCCCCGGGCGAGGCCATCATCTCCGGGCGCAGCACCACGCAGCACAGCGGCCGCTCTTGCCACTTGTCGTCCGGCACGGCCACGACGGCCGCCTCGAAGACGGCCGGGTGGGCCATCATCGTCACCTCGAGGGTCACCGAGCTGATCCATTCGCCACCTGACTTGATGACGTCCTTGGTCCGGTCGCTGATGACCATGAAGCCCTCGGCGTCGATGGTGCCGATGTCGCCGGTGCGCAGCCAGCCGTCGCGGAACTTGTCGGGGTCGTCCACACGGAAGTAGGAGCCGGTGATCCAGGGGCCGCGCATCTCGAACTCGCCCACCGTCTCGCCGTCGCGGGGCAGCACCCGGCCCTCGTCGTCGGTGATGCGGACCTCGACCCCACCGACCACGCGCCCGGCCTTGACCCGGTACTCGATCTCCTTCTCGGGTGGCGTGCCGAAGGGAGGAATCGAGATCGCGGCCAGCGGGCTGCTCTCGGTCATGCCCCAGCCCTGGAGCAGCTCGAGGCCGTAGCGATCGCGGAAGGCCTCGATCATCACCCGCGGAACGGCCGACCCGCCGGCCAAAAGACCGCGCAGGCTCGAGAAGTCGGTCTCGGGGTCGTCCGCGGCCGCGCGCAGCACGTCGTTCCAGATGGTCGGCACGCCGAGGGAGTAGGTCGGACGCAGCTGCGCGATCATCTTCACGATCGGTTCGCCCTGGAGGAACATCTGGGGCATGATGAGCTCGCCGCCGCAAAAGAAGGCCGTGTAGACGCTGCCCCAGGCGTTGACGTGGAACATCGGCACGATCAACAAGACCCGGTCGCGCTCGCTGAACCCGATGGAGTTCGACGTCGTCGAGGCCAACGAGTGCAGCCAGGTCGAACGGTGCGAGTAGAGCACGCCCTTGGGGTCCCCGGTGGTGCCCGAGGTGTAGCAGAGGATGGCGGCCGAGCGCTCGTCGAGTTCGGGCCATTCGAAGCCCGGCTGCTCGGCGGCGATGAACTCCTCGTAGTCGATCGTCTCCCCCAGCAGTCCGCTGGCGTCGGGCCCGTTGACGATGATGTGCTTGACGGTGGGGATCTGGTCGCGCACCTTGGCGAGCAACGCCACCAGGGAGTTGTCGACGATGATGACCTCGTCCTGGGCGTGGTTGATGATGAAGGCCAGCTGCTCGGGGAAGAGGCGGATGTTGAGCGTGTGCAGGACGGCGCCCATGCAGGGCACGGCGATGTAGGCCTCGACGTGGGCCTGGTTGTTCCACATGAAGGTGGCCACCCGGTCGTCACGCTTCACGCCCAGCCTGGTGAGGGCCGCGGCGAGCCGTTCGGCCCGTTTGGCGACCTCGAAGAAGGTGGCCTCGATCACGCCTTCGGGGGTCACGGTGAAGATCTTCTTGTTGGCGAAGACCGTCTCGCCGTGGCGGATGATCCCGCTGATCAACAGCGGCGAGTCCTGCATCGTGCTCTGCATGGTTCCCCCTAGGACGCCGTTGCGACGATGCTACAAAACTACGCAGGCGAAGGGTGGTCTACCAGGACATTTCGTAGGGGGCGACCGGGGCGGGCAGGCTCGAGGGCCCGATGCGTAGCCGGGCGTCGATGGCGCTGGCCGCGCTGCGGCCCTCGGCGATGGCCCAGACGATCAGGCTCTGGCCGCGCACCGCGTCCCCGCAGGCGAAGAGCGTGGACATGCCGGGCTGCGCGCCCAAGGACCAGTCCTCACCGACCGCGAGCGTGCCTCGAGCGGTGAGCAGGTTCTCCGCGTCGAGGCCCAGGCGGGCCAGCTCGGGCCCGACGAACCCGGCCGCGATCAGCACGAGGTCGACCGCGCTGGTGACGAGCTCGCCGCTCGCGACGTCGCGCAGCACGATCTCGCGCACCGCGGACTCACCGCGGAACTCCAGCGTCTCGGTCGAGAAGAGGCGCTCGCCCCCCTCGTCGTGGGCCGAGGTCGTCTTGTAGAGCCGCGCCATGGTCGGCCAGGGCTCGCCCGCCGGGCGCGTCGAAGGGGGACGCTCCAGGATCTCGATCTGGACGATCGAGGCCGCCCCCTGGCGGTGCACGGTGCCCAGGCAGTCGGCCCCGGTGTCGCCGCCGCCGAGGATGACGACGTGCTTGCCCCGCGCGCTGATCGTCGGCTCGGTGCCGTCGCAGACCGCCCGGTTGGAGGCCTCGAGGTAGGTCATCGCCGGATAGACGCCCGTCAGGTCCGCTCCGGGCACGTCGATGCGTCGCGGGATGGTCGATCCGACGCAGAGCAGCACGAGGTCGTGGACGCGACGCAGTTCCTCGAGCGCCAGCCCGTCCTCGCCGATCGTGACGCCCGGGTGAAAGGTGATCCCCGAGAGGCGCATGACCTCGAGTCGGCGGTCCAGGATACGCTTCTCGAGCTTGAACTCGGGAATGCCGTAGCGCAACAGGCCGCCGATGGCGTCGCTGCGCTCGTAGACGTCCACCCGGTGCCCGGCGCTGCGTAGTTGGGCGGCCGCCGCGAGGCCGGCCGGACCCGACCCGACGATCCCGACGGAGCGCCCGCTCTCCTCGGCGCTCGCGCTCGCGACCTCGAAGCCCAGGTCGAAGGCGTGTTCGGCCACCTCGTACTCGAGCCGTTCGATGGTGACCGGGTCGCTGGCGATCCCGAGCACGCAGGCCGATTCGCACGGCGCCGGACAGAGCCGGCCGGTGAACTCGGGGAAGTTATTGGTGGCGAAGAGCTGGCTCGCCGCCTCGCGCCAGTGGGCGTGGTAGGCGCGGTCGTTGAAGTCGGGGATGTGGTTGCCCAGCGGGCAGCCCTGCATGCAAAAGGGGATGCCGCAGTCCATGCAGCGCGCCGCCTGCTCGATCACCCGCACTTCGGGCTGGGGCTCGTAGACCTCGCGCCAGTCGCGCAGGCGCACCGGGACCGGGCGATACGACGGCCCCCGCCGCTCGTACTCGAGGAAGCCGGTCGGCTTAGCCATTGCGCTGCTCGTCGCGCACGCGTTGGTACTCCGAGGTCTCGACGCGCACGAAGACCATGCGGGCCTCGCGCCAGCTCTGCAGCAGCGCCGTGGCCTTCTTCGACCCGGTCTCGTCGCGGAATCGCGTGAGCAACGACAGCAGCCGCTCGTCGTCCTCGTATTCGAGCGGGTCGATCTCGTAGACCCCGGCCGAGAGGTGGTCGTAGATCCGCTGGTCGGGGTCGTAGAGGTAGAGCGTCCCGCCCGACATGCCGGCGGCCAGGTTGCGCCCGACGTCGCCGAGGATCACGACCACTCCCCCGGTCATGTACTCGCAGGCGTGGTCCCCGGTGCCCTCGACGACAATCGTGGCGCCGGAGTTACGCACGGCGCAGCGCTCGCCGACCACTCCGCTGATGAAGATCTCCCCGCTGGTGGCGCCGTAGCCGATCACGTTGCCGGCGATGATGTTCTCGTCGCTGGCGAAGGTCGATTCGGCGAAGGGCCGGATGATGATGCGACCTCCGGAGAGGCCCTTGCCTGCGTAGTCGTTGGCGTCGCCCGTCAGTCTCAGCGTCAGGCCGGGCGGGATGAAGGCGCCCAGGCTCTGGCCCGACGAGCCCTCCAGCTCGATCTGGATGTGGTCGTCGGGCAGTGTGCGCGCCCCGAGCGCGCGGGTGATGGCGCTGCCGGTGAGGGTGCCAACAGTGCGGTTAACGTTCCTGATCAGGGTCTTCACCACCAACGGTCGGCCCTTGTTCGCGGCCGTCACCGCGGCGTCGAGGAAGGTCCAGTCGAGCGCGCCGTCGAGCCCGTGGTCCTGCTTGACGCTCTGGTGCCGCTGGTCGGGGTGCACGGTCTCGAGCAACGCACGAAGGTCGAGATCACTGGTCGCGTCGTCGGGCGCGTTGACCCGGATGCGCGTCGTGTCGCCGATCACCTCGTCGAGGGTCCGCGCGCCGAGCATGGCCAGGTACTCGCGCACCTCCTCGGCGATGAACTCGAAGAAGTTCTCGACGAACTCCGGGCGGCCGGTGAAGCGCTCGCGCAATTTCGGGTTCTGGGTCGCGATGCCGACGGGGCAGGTATCGAGGTGACAGACCCTCATCATCACGCAGCCCGAGACCACCAGCGGGGCCGTCGCGAAGCCGAACTCCTCGGCCCCCAGCAGCGCCGCGATGATGACGTCGCGCCCCGTCTTGAGCTGCCCGTCGACCTGGACGACGACTCGGCTGCGCAGACCGTTGGCCGCCAGCGTCTGGTGGGTCTCGGCCAGACCGATCTCCCAGGGCGTGCCGGCGTGTTTCAGTGAGGACAGCGGTGCGGCCCCGGTGCCCCCGTCGTGACCGGAGATCAAGATCACGTCGGCGTGGGCCTTGGCCACCCCGGCGGCGATGGTGCCCACGCCCTGCTCGCTCACCAGCTTCACGTTGATGCGGGCCTGGTCGTTGGCGCACTTGAGGTCGTAGATCAACTGGGCCAGGTCTTCGATGGAGTAGATGTCGTGGTGTGGCGGCGGCGAGATGAGTCCGACGCCCGGGGTCGAGTGGCGGGTCTTGGCGATCCAGGGGTAGACCTTCGTGCCGGGCAGCTGGCCGCCCTCGCCGGGCTTGGCCCCCTGGGCCATCTTGATCTGCAGGTCGTCGGCGTTCACCAGGTAGCGGCTGGTGACACCGAAGCGGCCCGACGCGACCTGCTTGATCGCCGAGCGGGTGTTGTGCTCGGGGTCCGAGGTGTCGAAGCGCTCCTCGTCCTCGCCGCCCTCGCCGGTGTTGGAGCGCCCCCCGATGCGGTTCATGGCGATGGCCAGCGTCGAGTGCGACTCCTCGGAGATCGAGCCGTAGGACATCGCGCCGGTGGCGAAGCGCTTGATGATCGACGAGACGCCCTCCACCTCCTCGATGGCGATCGGCGTGGTGCTGGCCACGAGCTCGAAGAGGCCCCGCAGCGTCACCGCGGCGCCCGCCTGGTCGTCGACCATCGAGGTGTACTGCTTGAAGATGTCGTAGCGCTTCTCGCGCGTGGCGTGCTGGAGCTTCTGGACGGTGCGCGGGTTGAACAGGTGCAGCTCGCCGTCGCGGCGCCACTGGTACTCGCCGCGGTTGCGCAACGCCAACGCCTCCCCGGGCGGGGCGTCGTAGCCCTCGGCGTGCAGGGCCAGGGCGCTCGCGGCGATGTGCTCGAGCGTCACGCCGCCCAGGCGCGAGTGGAATCCCGGGAAGTAGCGCGACAGCACCTCGTCCGAGACGCCCACCGCCTCGAAGAGCTGGGACCCGATGTAGCCCGCCACGGTGCTCACGCCCATCTTCGACATGGTCTTGACGATGCCCTTGTTGAGGGCCTTACCGTACTGATAACGGGCCTCGAAGGCCGTCAATTCGGTCAGCTCGCCCGACTGCACCAGGGCGTCGATCGACTCGTAGGCGAGGTAGGGGCACACGGCCGACGCCCCGAAGCCGATCAGCAGCGCCACGTGGTGGACCTCGCGGGCCTCGCCGGTCTCGATCACCAGAGCGGCGCTGGTGCGCAGGTGCTCGGCCACCAGGCGATGGTGCACGGCGCTGACCAGCAAGAGACTCGGGATCGCCGCGCGCGCCGACGTGGTGTTGCGGTCCGAGAGGATCACGACGTTGGCCCCGGCGCGGACTTCGGCCACGACCTCGTCGCTGACGCGTTCGATGGCCCGCGCAAGGTGGGCCGCCCCGTTGAGGGCCTCGGTGGCGTCGAAGAGCCCTTCGACCACCACCGTCTTGAATCCGCTAACGGTGGGATCCTCTTCGATGTAGCGGATCTTGGCCAACTCGACCACGCTCAGGATCGGCGACGGCAGGACGATCTGGTGACAGTGCTCGGGCCTCTCGCTCAGCAGGTTGCCCTCGCCGCCGATCGTGACACGCGTCGAGGTGACGAGTTCCTCGCGGATGGCGTCGAGCGGCGGATTGGTCACCTGGGCGAAGAGCTGGGTGAAGTAGTCGAACAGCGAGCGCGACTGCTTGGACAGCGCCGGCAGCGCGGCGTCCGAACCCATCGAACCGATCGGCTCCTCGCTCACCTGGGCCATGTGGCGGATGATGAGGCGGATGTCCTCGTCGCCGTAGCCGAAGCTCTTCTGCTGGCGAACGATGGAGGCGAAGCTCGGCGAGAGCATCGCCGGCGCCTCGATGGCGTCGAGGGAGACCTGCTGCTCGTCCAGCCACTGGCCGTAGGGGGCGCGCGCGGCCAGGTCGCTCTTGAGCTCGTCGTCGTCGATGATGCGCCCCTGGGCGATGTCCACGAGGAAGACCCGACCGGGCTGGAGTCGGCCCTTGCGCAGGACGTTGGCCGGATCGACGGGCAGCACCCCGACCTCGCTGGCGAAGATGACCCGGTCGTCCTTGGTGACCCAGTACCGGGCCGGGCGCAGGCCGTTGCGGTCGAGCACGGCGCCGACCACGCGCCCGTCACAGAAGGTGACCGAGGCCGGCCCGTCCCACGGCTCCA
>JBEKKW010000031.1:0-26972 GCA_050010495.1 Acidimicrobiales bacterium | reverse complement strand
AAACTCAGTGGTTATGAGAAAGTCACCGGGGTGGGCACTTGGGTGTGCAAGGCGGGAGTGCAGCACTTACTACCAGGGAAGTCGTGGTTGAACTCATCCGAAGTTGACGAATTGACACAGTTCCCCTGCCACCAAGTAGAACACAAACGAAGCCAAAGGCCCTGACGTGGGGGAGCCTCACAACAGGCTGGAAGAAACCCCGGTTTGGAGTTTGATAGCGTATCTGCTATCATAAGAGTGTGCGTACCACTGGAACTTCGTCGACGGTCGCGGGGAGCCTGCTCGCGTTAGCACGCGTGCGCTTGAACCTCACTCAGCGCCAACTAGCTGCGCGAGCTGGAGTCGCCCAATCGACGATCGCTCGAATCGAGTTGGGGCGAATTGATCCTGGATTTGAATCGGTGCGACGAATTCTTGCTTCGGTGGGGTTAGAACCAAGAATTCATCTCGAAAGTCTTGATGACCACGACCAGTTGTTAATCGAGAGACACTCGAGGCGAAGTGACGTTGAGCGGCAGCGAGTCGAAGATCGCCACAGGGCGAATGTTGCCGGATTCAGTAATGCGCGAGTAATCGAGGAAGCCAGTGAACCACGAACTAGAAGCCGAAGCGATAATTGAAGCCTTCAATAGATTCGCGGTGGACTACGTGGTGATCGGGGCATTTGCGGCCATTGCGCAGTACGTACCTATTCCTCCCACCATGGACATCGATTTCTATGCGTCTCCCAATCGCACCAATTTGAACCATCTCGCCAACGCTCTTGACTATCTCGACGCGAAGATTCGCGTCACTGATCTCGAGGCGGGCCTGGCTTTTGATCGGTCACCCGAGTTTCTGGGTAGGATGCAAACGTTGAATTTGACTTGCGAATTCGGAGAATTTGACGTCCTCTTCAAAGCCGATGGTATTCGAGATTTTCGAGCTCTTGAGGAGAGGTCGCTCACCGTGGTTGTCGGTCGAACCGAGACGCATGTTGCATCAGTTGAGGACATCGCGAAGTCGAAACGGGCCGCCGGTCGTGTCAAGGATTTGAAGGTCCTGCAGGTCTTCGAGAAGTTTTTGGGAGCTAGGGACAATGACCATGGTCTTGGTCGTTAGTCCAGTGCGAGTGGATGGGCCGCTTTGCTTCCCAGCACCGTTGCCTATCTCTGTGGCACATCGCCGATTGGACTCGTTCAGTCATTGCAGGGCCGTCAAAGCCGTTTGCACATGATTTGCACTCTTCAGTCAATGAGGCGGCCTGATAGGCCAATCGGCCATCCTCTTAACCGGACACGTCGACAATCATCTTTCCCAATGATCCCTTGGAACATTCTGCCGGACGGACGGATGAATTCTTCTGCGCTTGGGTGCTGCGTCGTTTCCAAGTCGGGCTCATAACCCGAAGGTCGCAAGTTCAAATCTTGCCCCCGCCACGATAAGACGGCGCCCGGGCAGAATGGAATTTCTGTCCGGGCGCCGTTTCCTTTTCGTTCGAAATGGATTCGAGTTCGCGGTTGGCGATACGGCCATAGTCAATGTCAGCAAGTTACGATGAAGTCATGGTGGCGGCCGATATCTTTAGGCCCGGACAGTGGACTGACTTTTTCCTCCTGGTCGGAACTGGCGCAGTTACACTTACCGGCTTGGTGTTCGTGGCGATGTCGCTCAATCTCAAAGAAATCGCGATCGACGCCACCCATCGAAACCGAGCCATAAACACCTTGACCGGTCTGTCATTGGTCTTCATGCGCTGCGCACTGGTCCTCATGGGAGCGCAAGATCATCAAGCAATCGGGGCCGAACTACTCATTGTCTGTGGCGTCTCGGGTGCTGTCTTTGCCAGGGGCTACGCCAAAGCCATTCGGTCGGGCAACGGACTGACGCTTTCGCGCATCGTTGGCGGGAGCCTGGTGCACGTGGTTGAGATGATCGGTGCGGCACTCTTTCTCCTTGGGCACGCGGCCGGTCTCTACATTGTCGCCGTGGCGATCGTGACCAACACCTGCTACATGATCACGGCCGCTTGGTTGCTGGTAATCGGCGCGTTTGATCAGCGGACCGCTGGGTTGTAATTCCCCCGACGGTTCCCACGTCGCGTGCTCATCCCGGAGGCTCCCCGGTTCGTCATCGTCAAGTTCAAGCGTCTCTGCCGCCAGTTCGATGTCTCCCTGGAGCGAAGTGCACGACGGCGGTGTCCCGGGTCACAGTAACGTCACAGTCGCGAACGGGTCATGGACCTTCAGGCTAGAACTGCACTCAATACAGTGTTCGATCCGAGGGACCGCTGATGATCGAGACCAAGGAACGCACCGCCAACACGCGAAGCCCTGTTGCCAGTACACGGGGCCGGGCGCTCAGGCGACTGCACACCGCGCTGTTGGTACTCGCGACAGTGACCGTCGTGGCACTCACTCTGTCAGCGTGTGGCGCTGGATCGACCGCTCCGGGTGTGGCAGGCATTGGGACGACGACCATCACGACCGAAGTGCGATCAGTGTTCGGTACCCGAAGTGGCGCCCCCGGCGCCACGTACAGGGCCGCCTTCGCGTACGTAGCGTGCATGCGTTCGCACGGGGTAACGGACTTCCCTGATCCGACCGGCAACGGCGCGTTGAACGTTACATTCGCGACGGGCGGCAAGGGCGGCGCCCCCCTTTCGCCCGGCATCAATCGCAATTCCTCTCAGTACATCGCAGCCGCGGTGGCTTGCCGCCGACTTCTCCCCGTCAGCGTGGCGACGCCGGCACAGGTCCAGCGCAACCTCGCCGAGGGATTGACGTACGCGCGGTGCATGCGTGGCCATGGTGTGTTGGACTTTCCTGATCCGACTTCAGCGGGCGTGGTGCACTTGGGAGCCGGCGTCAACCCGAACTCACCTCAGTTCCTGACTGCACAAAGGACGTGCCAGTCCCTCGTGGTGGGAATGGGGTCCAAGTGAACCGTCCCACGTCGGTCACCAATTGAGGTCGAGCCCTTTCGCCCTTGACGTGAACTTTTCGAACGAGGCGCTGCGCGTACCGTTCGCGTCCAACTCGGTGTAGCGCCCTGATCGCCGGACCTGTTGGAAGGCCGGACCTCGCTGCACTGGCATGATGGTCCCAAACGAATGGGAAGGGACGGGGACGATGTCAATCTCGACCCCGCTGTCGCCGCCGGGCGACTATCGATGCACGAAGTGCGGTGTGGCGATAGTGGTCGACGTAGGACAGTTCATTCCCACTGCGTGAGCGCCGACTCGGGGCGATCGAACAAGACGATCGTGATCGCTCGAGAACGGACGAGTCGCGGGCGCGGAGACGGACTACCGGCCCGCTGGGGGGAAGATGACTCGTACGGACAACCCACCTTCGGGCACCGCGTCGGCCATAATGCTGGCTTCATGGCTGTCGGCGATGGCTTGGACGATTGAGAGCCCGAGACCATGGCCGTCCTCGTAGTGTGCACGGCGGGGATCAAGTCGCTGGAACGGCTGGAACAGGCGGTCGACCTCGCTCGGCGCGATGCGAGGTCCCGAATTCGCCACGATGAACTCCGTGCTGCCGCCCTCGCCCTTCGTGCCCACAGTGATTTGGCCATTAACCATGTTGTGGCGAACGGCATTATCGAGCAGGTTCGCCACCAGGCGCTTGATGAGCAGCGGGTCTCCCTGTATCACGGCGGGCGCTATGTCGTCGTCGATACGGATGCCCAGCCGGTCTGCGTCGGGTCTGATGGCTCCAAGCATCGAGGCGACGATGGCGCCTAGGTCAATGGTCTTGTGTGCGTCCATACCACTTTCGCCACTGGCTAACGCGAGGAGAGCTTCAATGAGGCGAGTCTGCTCGTCACTCGAAGCGAGGACCTGTACGGCGGTGGAGCGCCACGTGGCGAGAGAAGTGTCCGGGTCATCGAGGGCGACCTGGAGGAGGGTGCGCTCGACGGTGAGGGGCGTTCGAAGTTCGTGGGAGGCGTTGGCCACGAAGTGACGTTGCGCATCGAAGGCCGCATCGAGTCGACCGAACAGTTCATCAAGGGTGTCGCCAAGTTCCTTGAGCTCGTCGTCCGGACCGGGGAGGTCTAGGCGCTCATGAAGGTTCGTGGACGAGATGCGTTGTGCCGTACGAGTGATGGTTCGGATGGGACGCAGCAGCCGACCGGCGACGAACCAGCCGGCCACGAGCGCCAGTACGGTCACGATGGCCAGGGCGATTCCCGATGTCACAAGAAGGCGGTGAGAGTCGGCGGTCCGCTGAGCCGCCTCTAGCGTCCCCGCTTGCGCCAGTTGATGCACGGCGTGAGCGAGTTTCGAGACCGCGCTGGTCAACTGGTGTTCGTCCCTGGCCAGTAGCTCCTTGCCGTGCGCCAGGGGATTCGACGGCAACGTCAGCAAGTTGTAGTCCCTGGCCAATTGTTCCTTGACCACGTTCAGCTTCGGCAGCGTCCTGGCGACGGCGGCCGGCAAACCCGGGGCCGCAGGAAACGTGAGGTTCCCGAGGGCCGAGCCGTGCGGGATCGAGGGCAGGCGTGGTGGCTTGAACGCGGTCACGCGTTCGAAGAGTGCGTAGGTGACCGCGACCAACGCAGCGCCGAAGACGAGGAAGAGGCCGCTGTAGAGCGTGCTCAGCCTGAGCCGAGCGGTGCGCCGAGGCAGATGCAACCGGGGGGCCGGATCCAGACGTCGCGTTACGTTGCTCATTACGGGCCTCCAATTCGGTAACCAAATTCGCGAATGGTCTCGATGATGGCCGGATCACCTAGCTTGGCGCGCAAGCGGTTGACGGTGGCCTTTACGGTCGTCGTGAGCTTGTCGGTCGTTGGTTCCCACACTTGTTCGAGCAACTCGTCCGAGGAAACGGGTCGGCCGATATTGACGAGGAGGCATTCCAAGACCGCGAACTCTTTCGGGCTGAGCATGAGATCGCGCCCCGCCCGCCTTGCGAGACGAGTTTTTGGTTCGAGCGTCACGTCGCGAAAGCTCAAGTGATCGGTCTTCGAGGCACCAGGTCGGCGACCGAGGGTCTGGACGCGAGCGACCAATTCAGAGAAATCGAACGGCTTGGGCAAGTAGTCATCGGCACCCAAGCCCAGACCCTCAATCCGATCGCGAACCGAGCCGGCGGCGGTGAGCATCAGGACGCGGCTCTCGCTGCGTTCGGCAAAAAGGGTGCGGCAGACTTCGTCACCGTGCGTACCGGGGAGGTCTCGGTCCAGCACCACGACGTCGTAGCGGTTAGTTCTCAATCGAGCCAGGGCGTCATCTCCATCGAGCACGACATCGACGTCCATACCGTAACGTGCGAGTCCGGCTGCGAGGGCCCAGGCCAATCGGTCGTGGTCTTCAGCGAGCAACACCCTCATCGATTCTCCCGCTCTTTGCCGTGACGGCGCCCGTGTGCTTGGTGACACCTCACCGGCGACCGCGAACTGTTTCTCATCATGGCAGGTGGCGGGTCACAGCCAGGTCACACTCGTGACCTGGCTGTGACCCCGTTGGTCCTACCATTCCCCTCATCACCACGGTGCCCGTGGAGAGAACGGATGGCAATCCATGACGTGTTCTTTACTCGCGTGACAACGAAGACGGTGGACAGGCTCAGCGGCTACTTGAAGTGCCGGCGGGGATGCGGGATGGTGGTGGCGATTGTCGCCGCCTCCGTCGCATTGGCCGCCTGTGGCGGGCCGAGCTCGCCGAACGTCGCCAATCAGGGCACCGTCACCACCACCACAGTCGCGGCAAGCGGGAGCGGTGCCACGCCCACGTCAGACCCCCTCGCCTTTGCTCAATGCATGCGCTCCAAAGGTGTGACGAACTACCCCGACCCCGACAGCAGTGGCGCAATCCCCAAAGAGTCCCCACCGCAACTTGGCGTCAGCGACGCGCGGTTCCAGTCGGCCCAGAACGATTGCAAGCACCTGTTGCCCAACGGCGGCAGTGGGCCGAACCAGTCCGAGCGGCAGCAGGTGACGGCACTAGGACTGAACTTTGCTCACTGCATGCGTCGCCATGGCGTGCCCTTGCCCGACCCCGACGGTTCTGGACGGATACCCGACCCTGCGAGCGTGGGCATCAACCAGGGTTCGCCCCGCTTCGAGTCCGCGAATACTGCATGCGCGAAGTACCGACCTCCCTATATGCCATCGAACGCCCAGTACAACGCCTACGCCAGGTCAAACGGTTCGTGACTGGCGAAGGACCTTTGTTGGGCGTGGGCTGAGTCCGCGGAGGGAACGCAACGCCCAGGGGCACTCGTTGCTCACTTGGTGGAGCCCAGCGTCGACGAAGAGGTCGGGGACGATGGGGCAACACTGAGTGCCACGAGACCGGCGGAAATCTCCTCGTGTGACCGTGCTGGATCCCCCGGGCGAACAAGCCCGCACGGTGCTGGACGAAGTGAGCGGTTGCTCTTCGGCATAGGCCCCTTGACGTGAGCGACTCCTACTTGTACTATACAAGTATGACAATAGATATAAGCAACAAGCGGAGGTCGCCTGCCCGTTTGCCGCTCGCGGGACCGTGGATCCCACGTGGCTGAAGGGTCGTCCCCGTCGAGCGCCCATGGTGCAGTAATGCAATTGGTCGATCGTTCGTCCGTGTGGCGCGCCCGCTCGAGGTGGTGGGTCCATCTCGGTCTTCTGTCCACGGCCGTCGCGTCGCTGGCCACGCTGCAGTTGCTCCATGTCCGGGTCGCCTATCACTCCGTTGTGGGACTCGTGTTCGTGGGATTCGTGCTGGTACACCTCGTCCAACGTCGCCGCACGATCACTCGCATGGCGACTCAATTCGTGCGGGCCCGAACGTTCGTCGAACGCGAGATTCGCCTCATCATTTCGGACTTCATCCTTTTCTTCATAACCGCCACCGTCTTGGTGTCAGGCATCCTTCTTTGGAGGCGAGGGGCACCAGTGCTGCTTCCGTTTCACCTGGCAGGTCCCTTGGGCCGATGGCGCGCCGACTCCGCGGTCGCTCCCGTCATCTACCTAACGGTGCACGTACTTCGACGGAGGAAGCGCCTGCGCCAGTCGAGAATTCGATAGTGGGAAGGAAGAGGGATGACCAACGACAATGATATTGCCGGCAGGGGCAAAGGGTCGCCGCCGGGACCACCCGCCGGGGACCATCTACCGAGTGCGCGTCACCGGCCCGCGTCGCTCCTCGAGTTCCGACTTGACAGCACGTCGGGCATGCCAACCTACCTGCAACTCGTGCATCAGGTGGAACATGCGCTGAGGCTCGGCTTCCTGAAGCCGGGCGATCAACTGCCCAAGGTCCGTGACGTCGTCTCGGTGCTCGCCATCAACCCGAACACGGTGCTGAAGGCCTATCGAGAGCTGGAGTCGAAGGGATTGACGAAAGGCTCGCCCGGGCGGGGCACTTTCATCAAGGCCACGCTCAACCAAATCGCCCTGCCGGAACTAACGACATTGCATCGGTCGCTGTTGCGCTGGCTCAACAGCGCCGACGAAGCGGGTCTCGATGAGGACGGGATGGCGGCACTTTTCGCCAGTGCCATGCGGGATTTTTCTGAGCGCCGCGGCGGATCGCGCGACCGCAGCGGCGCCTCGGGCGTAGAAAGCGAGATCGTCGCGTGAATGTCATCGAAACGATCGACCTAGAAAAGCGCTACGGCGATACCTGGGCGCTGCGTGAATGCACGCTCTCAATCCCTTCGGGGCACGTGGTTGCGCTGGTCGGCCCGAACGGCGCCGGCAAGACGACGTTGTTGAACCTCGCGGTCGGCCTGGCGGCTCCGTCGGCGGGCCAGGTCACCGTTCTCAGCGGGCTCTCGCCGGGCTCGCCCGCCGCCCTGGATGGTGTTGCGTTCGTTGCCCAAGACGTCCCGCTCTACAAGAACCTCTCCGCCCTGGACATGCTGCACCTGACGCGCAACCTCAACCGACGGGTCGATACGGTCTACGCCGAAGCTCGCCTGGTCGAGCTGGGCGTACCGCTCAAGAGGAAGGCGGGCCGGCTGTCCGGCGGTCAACAGGCGCAACTGGCGCTGACGCTCGCGCTGGCTCGTCACCCGCGGCTGCTCTTGTTGGACGAACCGATGGCGATGCTCGACCCGGTCGCCCGACACGACTTCATGGCGACGGTGATGACGGCCGTCGCGGACGAGGGCATGTCGGTCGTCCTCTCGTCGCACGTGCTCGCGGAACTCGAGCGCGTCGCCGACTACCTCGTGCTCATCTCGCGGGGGTGCGTACAGGTAGCCCAGGACGTCGACGAACTTCTGGCCAACCACCGTGTCATGAGCGGGCCGTCTACGCACGTCGACCTGTTCGATGACACATCAGTGGTGCACGGCCGGCGCGGCGAAACGCAGTCGCACCTGCTCGTCCGCACCGGCGCTACTTTTCAGGCTCCGCCGGGATGGGTGGCGCATCCCGTCGGGTTGGAGGAACTCGTCCTCGCCTACATGCGCGAGTCAGGCCAGACGGCGCAGTTGGCTCCGGTAGGGAAGCGAGATGGTGCGACGCCGGAGGTGGCGAAGTGGCCACGTTGACCGTCGTCAACGAAGTGCAGGAGAACGAAAGCCTGCACCCACTACCGTGGCGGCGCATGGTCTGGGTCACGTGGCGCCAGCACCGGGCCGCACTCGTCGGCGTTGCCGCGTTCCTGGGGGTGCTGGCGATCTACGTATGGCTCGCCGGTCTTCATCTTCATCAGGTCTACGGCGCGGCGATCGCGTGTCACCCCGTGGGTTCGGCCGCCTGCAGAGGCCTGGTCAACAGCTTCAATGGGACCGGCGGTTTCATTTCGAATGGCCTCGCGTTGCAAGTCGTGCCCGTGCTGGTCGGCGCGTTCGTGGGGGCACCGATGTTGGCCCGTGAGATGGAGAACGGCACCTTTCGCTACGCCTGGACCCAAGGCTTTGGTCGGTGGCGCTGGGCTTTCGCCAAAGTGGTGGGACTCGCGGGAGTGGTCACCGCCGCCTCCGCCGCCATCGGTGTGTTGTTCACCTGGTACTACCAGCCGTATTACGCCGCGGTCAACGACAGGATGTCCCTCACCGATCTGTCCCTGTTCGCTCCCGGCCTCTTCGACCTACGCGAGGTAACCCTCGCCGCGTGGACCCTCGTCGCCTTCGCGATCGGCGCGCTGGCGGGGATGCTGATCCGCCGGGTCGTCCCCGCGATTATTGCGACCCTGGCCGCCTACGCCGGGCTCGCTTTCGCGGCCGGCGGTTACTTGCGCGAGCATTACGTGGCGCCAATCGTTACCACCAGGCTGGACGTGTTCGCCCCCGCGTGGATCCTTTCGCGGGAGTGGACCAAGGCTGGACGTTCGGTGAGCCAGTCGTTCCTTAGTCAGGTTCTTCAGGGTGGTGGCGCAAACCTTGCCGGAAAGGGCGGGGTCCCGCAGGCCATCGCGTCCTGGCGGTACCTCGTCCAGCACGGCTACACACAGTGGACCACGTACCAACCGACCAACCGATTCTGGCCATTCCAAGTGATCGAGGGGAGCTGGCTCCTCGTCCTGTCAGTACTCCTCATGACGGTGACGGTGTGGCTGGTGCGAAGGCGGTTGGACTGACCGTGGCGAAACGGGCACCTCACGTAACACCTAGCGGGTCTAGTGAAACTCTCGAACCAGGAGGTATCCAATGCACCGAAATCCCCAACTGCCTCGGCGCAAGCCGCAGTGGCGCCGGCCGACACCTAGAGTCCTCGGCCTCACGGCGGGGCTCTTCGCCGTGGGCGCCACTCTCGCGGCGTGCGGGAGCCCTGCGACGCCGGGCGTCGCGACCGGCTCATCGACCACCACCACGAGCGTCAGTTCCACGCCGGGCGGCGCCGGCGGGTCAACCGGTCTGCTCGCGTACTCGTCGTGCATGCGCTCACACGGCGTTGCCAACTTTCCTGACCCGTCCAGCAGCGGAGGCTTCAACGACAAGCAAGCCGTCGTCAGCGCACTGGAAGCGGTCAGCGCCGCCGTCGCCACCGCGGCCCAGAGCGCCTGTGGTCACCTGATTCCCGCGGGCGAGGGTCTCGGTGGCCAGACCGTTCGCCCGGTCACGGTTGCGGATCAGCAGTTCTACCTCAAGGCCGTGTCCTGCATGCGTAGCCACGGCTTTCCGGGTTTCCCGGATCCGATATTCTCCGGGGGCGGCGTCAGCCTCCCACCCACCCCCAGCATCAACACGCAGTCACCGCAGTACAGCCGCGCCGCACAAGTCTGCAAAAAGCTCATTCCCGCGGGGTTGCCCGACAGTGGCAACGGGGGATGACACGAAAGTCGTGGTGACGCCGGTGGCCCCTCATGAGCTGACCGTGGGCGAAAGCGCACGGTGCTGCACTGGGGCCGGATCACGGCACCCCGTCCCGTGCACCCGTCGCCCGAGCCTTGGCTTCGGATCCGCCCCCCGCCCGTGCCGCGCACGGGATACGACCGGCCCCGGGGGCATCGCAAGCGACGACCCTTCGCTCTCGGGGGCGATCGCGATGGCGGTCTATTGGTCACAGCCGGGTCACATTCGAAGCGCAGACGGGGCGTTGCGATCATACGGTTGCTGTCGACCAATGCCGCCACGTTCCCGGAGAGAGCGAATGAACCGACGAGCGAGACTTACCGCTGACGGTCAAAGCGTGACCCATTGCGGTCGAGATGGCACGGGGCCGCTCGGGCGTCGCGGGGGCTTGCTCCTCATCGCGGCGGGTGGACTCGCACTCGCCGCGTGCGCCGGACCGACCAACCAGGGCGTGGCCAACCTGGGGGAGGGCGCAAACTCGCACGTCAGTACCACCACGAGTCCGGCCGCCGGGAGCCCGAACCAATTGCTCGTCGAGTGGGCGGCATGCATGCGACAACATGGCGATCCCGGTCAGGCTGACCCGACGATCAGCGCCGACGGGAACATAAGCGTCATCATTCCGACCGGGGCTCCTCAGTCGCTGTCTGGCGAGGTCCACGGAGGTACCGCTCCGTGCAACCAGTACCTCGCCGGGGCGAGCAGCGCGTTGCGCGATGGCAAGCCCATCACCGAGCCGAGCCAGTCCACGGAATTGAAATTCACGGCGTGCATGAGAACACACGGAGTCCCGAACTATCCGGACCCCACGGGAGACACCACCAATTTCAACGGCACCGGCGTGGATCCGAATAGCCCCGTCGTGGAGCGGGCGTCCAACGTGTGCGAGAAAAAGACCGACCTGCAAAGCATTATCGCCTCGAACCAGGCGGGTGACATCATGGTGCGCAGCGCCGGACTCCCACCCGACGGCGGCAACGCCAAGCCGGGAGTTCCCACACAGGGCCCGGGCAGCAACGGTGGTGATGGTGGCTGAGGATCGCGTTCGACACCTTCGCTTCGGAGCCGACGTGAATTCTTCTCAGGTTCGGAGACTGGACGGGGCGACGGGCGAAAGGGGTGGCTCACGACACCATCTCCATTCAGGGTTGAAGCACGGTGATGGGGGCCGAACACGATCATGACCGATTCCTCGATGCCTCCACCTCGGCGCCCCCGTCTTGCGCACTGGCTCGGTTCTCGCCGGCGCCGCGCCGTCGCGGGGGCCCTTTGCCTGCTCGTCGTGGGAGTGATCGCCCTCGGCATCACCGACCCGTTTTCGTCGCCGGGCTCACCATCGGGTGTGGCTGATAACGCCTACCCCACCGGGACGGCGACGGTCACCGAGCAGACGCTCTCGTCGCAGACCGAAGTCAGCGCCACTCTGGGCTTCGCGGGCAGCTACACGGTCTCGATCCCCAACGGCACGAGCGTCCAAGCGCTGACGCAGGCCCGTACGAGCGCGCAGGCCGCGCAGACCGACGTCGTCAACGCGAAGGCCGCTCTCAAGGGGGCCGAGGCGATGTCCGGTCCCACCAACGCGTCAACCTTGATGGCGGCACGAAACACCGTCTCCAACGACCAAGGCGACCTCCTCCAGGCGCAGTCTCAGCTCGCGGCTGACGAGGGCCTCGGATGTCCCGCGAGCTCCTCGGCGACCGTCACCCCGTCGTTGAGTGCCGACCTGGCCGACCCGTCAGGCGGCCCTAATTCGGTCAGCCCGGCGTCGGACTTGTCGCAACTGACCCGCGCACATTCCGTGGTGCCGCATGCCGTGACGCAGGGTGCCGGCTCGGGATCGGGCTCGAGCGCGACGGGGACACTGACGCCCGCTTCGTCGAGCGCACCGACCGTCATGACCGGACCGGTCGATCAAGTGACCAGTGCCGGGGCCACCCTCTCTGGCAGCGTGAATCCCGACGGGGCCGAGACGACCTACTACTTCGAGTACGGTACGAGCCCCAACTACGGCGAGACCACGCCGGTGACCAGTGCCGGCACGGGCAGTGACGCCGTCGCGGTCAGCGTCGTGCTCGCCGGACTCGCACCGGGCGACGTCT
The DNA here is from genome assembly GCA_050010495.1 of Acidimicrobiales bacterium. Lineage (GTDB taxonomy): Bacteria > Actinomycetota > Acidimicrobiia > Acidimicrobiales > RAAP-2 > RAAP-2. Next base: position 14,656 of record JBEKKW010000031.1, on the reverse strand, counting down.
ATCACTATCGTCTCGTCGCGTCCAACTCGCTGGGCGTCGCCTACGGCCAGGACGGCACCTTGCAAACGAATGCCGCGCCGGATGTGGCCACGGGTCCGGCGACCTCGATCTCATCAACGTCAGAGGATTTGGCAGGCACGATCGACCCGAACGGTGTTGAGACCTCCTACTACTTCGAGTACGGAACATCGGCCTCCTTTGGCGAGACGAGCCCCGTGTCCGACGCCGGCGGAGCCCAGTCGCCCTTTTCGGTTTCGGCTCAGGTGGGCGGGCTGACGGCGGGGGCGACGTACGACTACGCGCTAGTAGCGACGAGTTCCCTGGGCACGGTGACCGGCGCCGTACTGACCTTCCAGGCGGCCGTCTCGTCGTGCGTCAGCATGCGTGCCGTCATCTCCGAGGACTCCTTGGCCCTGGCGGAAGCGAGGAACAGCCTCACGTTGGACGAACTCGGACGGGGTGCTCAGGTGTCGGCCGCCCGTGAGACCCTGGTGAGCGACGAGATGACCGCCGCGAGCGACCAACAGGCTGTCGCGGCGGACGAGGCGAGTGTGGTCAACGCCAATTCGACCTTCACCGAACTTCCCCAGCTCGGAGCCCTATTGCACCGAGGCCAGAGCGTCTACCAGGTGAACGATGAGTCGATACCTCTCTTCTACGGTCCGGTGCCGCTCTTTCGAGCTCTCTATCTCGGCGTCTCGAGCGGTCTGGACGTGGGCGAGCTCAACGAGAACCTCGTCGCCCTCGGCTTCGAGCACGCGGGGTCGGGTGAAGCTTTCACCCCGTCCACCGAGGCGGCCGTCGAGGCGTGGCAACGGTCCCTCGGCGAACCGGCGAACGGTGTCGTGGACCTTGGCGACATTGTCGTCGAGCCCGGACCTCGCGAAATCGCGAACGTTAACGTCGACCTTGGTCAGAGCGCGTCGAATGGATTGGCCGTTCTGACCGCGACGTCGAGGACGCCCGTGGTGACTATCGACCTCGACGCGTCCGAACAATCGGAAGTGAAGGTGGGCGACGCCGTCACGATCACGCTGCCCAACAACGCCAACGTGCCCGGGGTCGTGACGTCGGTTGGCACGGTCGCGGTCGCGCCCTCCGCCTCGTCGTCGAGCAGTGGTCCGACTATCACCGTCATCGTGACGCCGACCAAGCCGAGCACGATCGTCAACTACGACCAGGCGCCGGTAAACGTGGCGATTACGAACGCCACCGTCTCGAACGTGCTGACCGTGCCGATCGATTCGCTGCTCGCGCTGGCGGGCGGAGGCTACGCCGTCGAAGAGGTCAGTTCCGACCACGTGCACCACCTGGTTGCGGTCAACGTCGGTCTGTTCGATGACGCCGCCGGGCTCGTGCAGGTGAGCGGGAGCGGGCTCGCGGTGGGCCAGCGCGTGGTCGTGCCGAAGTTGTGAGCGACGAGATGAGGGCGGCCATCGAGGCGAACGGGACGGCGCCCCATGCACCGGCGATGATCGCCCCAGCCGATGGCGCGCGGGTGCCACCGGTCCTCGAGGTGGATCAGGTCACCAAGGTCTACCCCGGCGAGCCTCCCGTCGAGGCGCTGCGCGGGGTGACCTTCCGCGTCGACCAGGGTGAGCTGCTCGCGATCGTCGGCCCCTCGGGCTCGGGCAAGACCACGTTGCTACACCTGATGGGTACGCTCGACCGACCGAGCTCGGGCACCGTGCGCGTCACCGGCCTCGAGGTGGCCCGGCTTTCTGATCGGGAGCTCTCGGGGCTGCGCGCGACGCAAATTGGATTTGTGTTCCAGCAGTTCTTCCTCACTGAGCACCAGAGCGTGCTCGACAACGTCGCCGACGGCCTCTTATACGCGGGCGTCGCGCTGGCGCGGCGCCGCGAGGCGGCGGTCGCGGCACTCGAATCGGTAGGGCTGGCCGAGCGTGCGAGCGTGCGGCCGACCCAGTTATCGGGCGGTCAGCGACAGCGGGTCGCCATCGCGCGAGCCCTCGTGGGCGGTCCGGCCATTCTCCTCGCCGACGAGCCGACGGGGAATCTTGACAGCGTGACCGGCCAGGCCATCCTCGATCTCTTCGAGGCCCTGCACGAAACGGTCGGGACCACCATCGTCGTCATCACGCACGAGCGCGAGATTGCCCGACGCCTGCCGCGGCGGATCGAGATGCTCGACGGTCGGATCCTTGCCGACAGCACTCGCGGGGGCACGTCGTCGACCCCACGTGGCGACGAGGCATCGAAGCGGTGAGTACCGCGTCACTTGCGCCATCTCGACTCCGAGGCTCGGACCTGTCGCGACTGGCCTTCGAGGGGTTGCGCACGCGCAAACTTCGCGCCGGACTGTCAGCGCTCGGGATCGCCATCGGCGTGGCCGCCATCGTGGCCGTGCTCGGGCTCTCGGCGTCGTCGGAGTCGGGCCTCTTGACCGAGATCAATCAGCTCGGCACCAATCTGTTGACGGTGACGAACGGCGAGAGCATTTTCGGCACGCCCGCGGAACTTCCACTGGTGGCGCCGGCGATGATCGGGCGAATCGGTCCGGTGAGTGACGTGCAGGACACCGGAACCATCAACGTGAACGTCTTTCGCAGTCCGGTCATCCCCACCATCGACACGAACGCCCTTTCGGTGGCCGCGACCAGTCTCGGCCTACCGGCGGCCGTGGAAACGTCGATGGCGCAAGGCAGGTTCCTCAACACCGCCACCGCCACCGAACCGACCTGCGTGCTCGGTGCCGCCGCCGCCCAGCGGCTTGGGATTGATCGTGTCTTCTCGGGTGAACGGGTATGGCTCAACAACATGTGGTTCTACGTGGTGGGGATCCTCAATGCGGCCCCCCTCACACCCGAGATTGACTCCGAGGTCCTGGTTGGATACTCCGCCGCGGAGAGGTACCTCGGATTCGACGGCCACCCGACCGAGATCTACGTGAAAGTTGAACCGACGTCGGAGACGACCAGCGTCGACTCGGTGCTCGCGGCCACCGCGGATCCCGAATCTCCCAACGAGGTCGATGTCTCACAACCCTCAGCGGCCCTCGTCGCCGAAGCGGACGCTCAGGCCGCCCTCAACGGTCTCTTCCTCGGTCTCGGCGCGGTAGCGCTGTTGGTGGGGGCGGTCGGTGTTGCCAACATCATGGTGATTTCGGTGCTCGAGCGACGTTCGGAGATCGGTCTTCGCCGGGCCCTCGGCGCAACGAAGGGCAACATTCGTACGCAGTTTCTCTTCGAGGCAATTGTGCTTTCGCTGCTCGGCGGAGCTTTCGGAATCGCGCTCGGCGTGGTGGCCACGGTCGCCTACGCCTCGACCAAGCACTGGGGAGTCGTCATCCCGCCACTCGCCTGGGGCGGGGGCATCGTCGCGTCGATCCTCATCGGGGCCATCGCGGGACTGTGGCCCGCACTGCGCGCCGCCCGCCAGTCGCCGACCGAAGCGTTGTGGAGCGTGTGAACGGGGACACGATATTGGATCGCTCAGCGATGGGTGCGTGGCGAAGGTGCACGCACTGACGTGAGAGATCGAGCGGGCATGACTGCGTAGAGGGCCAACTCGGTAGGGTGGAGCGGCATGAGCCGTCGAAACCCGTACCTCAACGATCGTTTGCAGGGATACACGAGCACGATCTTCGCCGAGATGTCGGCACTGGCGGTGGCCACCGGTTCGCTCAACCTGGGCCAGGGGTTCCCCGACAGCGACGGCCCCGACGCCATCAAGCGCGCCGCGATCCGGGCAATCGAAGCCGGGCATAACCAGTACCCACCGGTGAACGGCATCCCCCAGCTCCGTTCAGCGATCGCCTGGCACCAAAGGCACTACCACGGGCTCGAGTTCGACCCCGATTCCGAGATTGTGGTCACCGCCGGCGCGACCGAAGCGATCGCGGCGAGCTTGCTGTCGCTCTGTGAGCCCGGCGACGAGGTCGTCATGTTCGAGCCGTTCTACGACTCCTACGCGGCCTGCACCGCGATGGCCGGGGCCCACCGTCGCGTCGTACAGCTGCGGGCGCCAGACTGGTCCTTCGAGCCCGCGGCGCTCGAGGACGCGATTTCCGATCGGACGCGGCTCATTCTGGTGAATACCCCCCACAATCCCACTGGCAAGGTGTTCAGTCGCGAGGAACTCCAGGTGATCGCCGACGTCTGTGGCCGCCACGACCTCCTCGCGGTCACTGACGAGGTCTACGAGCACCTCACGTTCGAGTCGCCCCACGTCTCGCTCGCGTCGCTGCCGGGCATGGCCGAGCGGACGGTGACGATCTCCTCCGCCGCCAAGACGTTCTCGGTCACCGGGTGGAAGGTCGGGTGGGCCTGCGCGCGACCCGAGCTGATCGAGGCGGTGCGCACGGCGAAGCAGTTCCTCACCTTCGTCAATGGTGCTCCCTTCCAGCACGCGATCGCCGAGGGCCTCACCTCCAGCGATGACTACCTTGTCGAGGCCGCGCAGGTGCTTCGACAGAAGCGTGACTTTCTCCGCGCGGGACTCGCGGCCGCGGGCTTCGAGGTCTTGGCGTCGCACGGCACGTTCTTCCTCACGACGGACATCTCGCCGCTGAGCGATGAGGACGGGTTCACGTTCTGTCGGGCGCTTCCCGAGCGCTGCGGTGTGGTCGCGATCCCGAGCTCCGCCTTCTACGACGACCACCACGCCGGCCGCCAGTTCGTGCGGTGGATGTTCTCGAAGCGCCAAGACGTGCTCGAGGAGGCGGTGGAACGGCTGCAGGGGATGTGATGGGGATCGCACCGCCGACCAGGGCGTGTGATGTCTCGAGATGATCGGCCCCACCCGAGCTGGTGCCGCCGAATTAATTAGTTGACACTTACGTAAGTAATTGCTAATATAGCGCCATGGACGCTGCCTTCAAGGCTCTCGCCGAACCCCGTCGCCGCGAGATCCTCAAGCTCGTCTGGTCCGGCGAACTGCCCGCCACCGAGATCGCCGACAACTTCAACGACGTCACCCGCTCGGCGATCTCACAGCATCTGGGCGTGCTGCGCGAGGCCGAACTGATCATCGAGCGCCGTGACGGCGTTCGACGGCTCTACCGGGCCAATCACGACCAGATGGACCGCCTGCGCCTCTACCTCGAGCAGTACTGGGTTCAGAGTTTGGATCGTTTACGTCACCTGGCCGAATCGGCCGAACGAGAGAGAGGAACCAGTGATGTCTGAAATCGTGCGAGAAGTCGTGATCGGGGCCAGCGCGGCCACGATCTTCCCCTTCCTCACCGATCCGGTCCAACACGTCCTGTGGATGGGCACCGAGGCCGAACTCGAACCCCGTCCCGGGGGCCGCTACCGGGTCATGGCGCTGGGGGTGCACCCCGGTGTCGGCGAATTCGTCGAAGTGGTGCCCGACGAGAAGGTCGTCTTCACCTTTGGGTGGGATGAGCCCGGCCACCCCATACCGGCCGGCTCCACGCTGGTCGAGATCACGTTGGTCCCCGAGGGTGAGAAGACTCGGGTGCGCCTGACGCACCGGGGATTGCCCGAGGACGCCGTCGGCGACCACACCAACGGTTGGGACTTCTACCTGACCCGCCTGGCCGTCGTCGCCGAAGGCGGCGACGCCGGGCCGGAGACGCACGAAGGCTAGGCCGGCCGGTTTGCGGCGTCGTGGGGACCGGTCACGCTCATCGACCGTGTAGCACAATGGGTGGCGTGTCGACCGGAGACCTCGAGAGCGCCCGCGTGGCGCTCGGACGCTCGTCTCGCGTGCTCGTCTTGACGGGTGCGGGGATCTCCACGGCCAGTGGCATCCCGGACTACCGCGGACCGAGTGGCGTGTGGACGCTCGACCCGGCGGCCGAACAGGCCTCTCGCGCCGAGGTCTACGCCCGTGACGCCGTGGTGCGCGAGGCCTCGTGGCGTCGGCTGCTCGCGCGCGCGAAGGACCCGCCCCAACCCAACGCCGCCCACCGGAGCCTGGCGCGCTTCGAACGGACCCGCCGTCTCCGCCTGCTGGTGACCCAGAACATCGACGGGCTACACCTGGCCGCCGGTTCGTCGCCCGAAGTGGTGGTCGAGATCCACGGACACGTGCGCTCCGTGCGCTGTCTGGCGTGCGGCGCACGTCGGCCAACGCCGGAGGTGCTGGCCCGTGTGCAGGCCGGGGAGGTCGATCCCCGCTGCGAGTCGGTGGAGCAGAAGCGCCGATGCGGCGGCGTCCTGGCCACGACGATCGTCCGTTTCGGCGACCAACCGGACCCGCTGGAACTTCATCGGGCCAAGCGCGCGGCGCGCGAGTGCGACCTCATGCTCTGTGTCGGATCGACGCTGGCGGTGAATCCCGTCGCCCGCTTGGTGCCGACGGCCCTCGACTACGACGCCTTTCTCATCATCGTGAACGATGGTCCCACCGACTACGACGCGAGGGCGCTGTGCCTACGCGGTGATATCACGACCGTCCTGCCCGAGCTGCTCGGTAGCGACGGCCCGTCGGCGCAGGACGGCCCACCAGACGCCGTGTCCCGCTGATTTCTTGCAGTCGGGGCCGCTTATCTCGGCTGCGTCGAACGTTGATCACGAGCAGTACGGCGCTCTATGCTCCGTCGCCGCGATGAGGGCCCTTGACAACCGGCGATTAAAGTGATATCACTTAGATATCGAATTACTGAAGCCACCCTCAAGGAGGGATCATGAGCCAAACTGAACCGTCGTTTCAAGAACTTGACGCCACTCCCGTGGGCCCTTCGGGCACACGGGTACAAATCCATGAGCACGAGGCCTGGACCATCAACGGCTGGTGGGGTGTCTTGGCGGTCGCGGTGTGCGCAGGGATCATCATCGTGCTCTCCCTACATTCCGCCAAAGCCTGGATCAGCCTGCCGATCGTCGTGGCCGTAGTCATCATCGGCTCGTTGGTCATTGTCCAACCCGGTCAGACCAGGGTCGTCCAGTTCTTCGGCAGTTACGTCGGCACGGTGCACAAGACGGGCCTGTCGTGGATTCGACCATTGACCAAGCACCGCGACGTCAGCATTCGGGTTCGCAATTTCGAAACGAATCATTTGAAGGTGAATGACGCCGATGGCAATCCCGTGGAGATCGCGGCCATCGTGGTGTGGCAGGTCACCGACACCTCGCGCGCCCTTTTCGCCGTAGATGACTACCACAACTTCGTGCGGGTCCAGGCCGAGTCGGCGCTGCGCCACGTCGCGACGACGCATCCGTACGACAACCCGGCCGAGAGCGGCGTCTCCCTGCGGGGTTCGACCGACGTCGTCGCCGGGGAACTCGCCAAGGAGGTGGCCGAGCGCGTCGTCATCGCCGGGCTGGAGGTCGTCGAAGTGCGCATCAGCCACCTCGCCTACGCCCCCGAGATCGCCCAGGCCATGCTGCGCCGCCAACAGGCCAGCGCGGTCGTCGCCGCCCGTTCGCTCATCGTCGACGGCGCCGTCGGGATGGTGGAGCTCGCGCTCGCTCGCCTTTCGGAAAGGGGCATCGTCGAGCTGGACGAAGAACGCAAGGCCGCCATGGCGAGCAACCTCATGGTGGTGTTGTGCAGCGACCAGCCGGCCTCGCCGATCGTGAACACCGGGACGCTGTACTAATTCGTCGTGACCGAGCGTAAGCCCCTACTGCTGCGGATCGATCCCGCCGTCCACGACGCGTTGGCCAAGTGGGCGGCTGACGACTTTCGCAGCCTCAACGCCCACATTGAGATGCTGCTGCGCAAGGCGCTGGTCGACTCCGGGCGAATGCCCAAGAAGGCCGGTCCGATACCCCGGCGGGGCCGGCCTCCCGCGGCGTGAATCGGCGGCAGTCAACGAAGAGTCCATGGGCCGGGCCCGTGGTGCGAGAGGAGTGAGATGACCCAGGGAGTGACGAGACGAATGCACCGATGCGCGACGAGCGTGGCCGTCGCCAGCCTCATCGGTGCACTGAGCGCGACGATGGTCTCCGGTGCCGGCGCCGCGCCCAGTGCGTCGGGATCCTGGCCGTACGCCAACGGCAATCTGGCCAACACCCGAGTGGCGACGGGGTCGACGATCTCGCTGGCGAACGTGTCGACACTGAAGGAGATCTGGTCGTTCACGCTCAAGGGCAACGCGGCTAAGAGCGATTTCGGCACCGGGACGATGTCCGCCAATCCCATCGTGGTCAACGGGGTCGTCTACATGCAGGACATGCGTTGCGACGTCTTCGCGCTCTCCCTGGCGACGGGCAAGCAGCTGTGGGAGTACGTCGTGAACAAGCCCGAGATCAGCGGACCGGGACCGAACGGTGTCGCCGTCGTCGACGGCACCGTCTACGCCACCTCGCCCAAGGCCGTCTTCGCCCTCGACGCCGCGACGGGCCAGAGGATCTGGAACGACAAGAAATTGTTGACGACGAGCCAGGGCGACTTCGGCATCCAGCCACAGGTGAATGACGGGCGGGTCTACCTGGCGAGCCAGTACGGCTCGGGCCCCGGCGGGGGGATCCTCCTGGCGCTCAACGCCACGAACGGAAAGGTGTTGTGGAAGTTCAACACCCTCACCCACGCCGACCGCGGTGTCGTCTCGGCCGGCCTCGGATCGGGCGGGGCCTGGGAGACGCCGCTCGTGGGCTCGGACGGCTCGGTCACCTTCGGGATCGGCAACCCCTACCAAACGGCCGCCAACGCGATCGCGCACCCGTCCAAGCAGCTCTACACCGACAGCGACGTGAACCTCAACGCGGCGACTGGCAAGCTGCGCTGGTACTACCAGGGCGTCCCGAACGACTTCATGGACCACGACATGCAGTCGTCGCCGATCTCGGCGAGCGCCAACGGGGTCGCGGTCGTCGTGGGCGGCGGCAAGATGGGCTACGTCTACGAGATGGACGCCGCGACCGGACAGCTGCTCTGGAAGACGCCCGTGGGCATCCACAACGGCCACGACAACGACTCACTCAAGGCGCTCAGCCACCAGTTAACGTTGAAGGCGCCGTACACGATCCTGCCGGGATCGCTCGGCGGGATCTTGAGCAATATGGCCGTCGCCGACGACAGCGTCTACGTGGTCACCAACAACGTGGCCATCACCGCGACATCCCTCGACCAGGTGCTGGGCAACAAGGCCGGCAAGCAGAGCGGTGACGTCGAGGCGCTCAACCTCGCGACGGGCAAGGTCGAGTGGGACACGACCGTCAAGGGACTGCCCTTGGGCGCCGCGACGGTGTCGAACAACCTGGTGTTCACGACCGACTTATTCGGTTCCACCAAGGCCGTGCACAGCAACTTGCTCGTGTTCAACCGCACTACTGGCGCCGTCGTCGTCAACCAGAAGCTCTCAGGCACCACGAACGCGCCGCTCGCCATCGCGGGCAACACGTTGTTAATCCCGGGGGGCGGGCCGACAGCCCCCAAGCAGAGCGAGGTCTCGGAACTCGTGGCCTACGCCGTTCGCTAGGGTTCGGCCGCTACACCCGCGACGCGGCCGCAGAGGCCACCTCGTCGAAGACCCGCGCTATCGACGCCAGGGCGTCGTCGATAGTCGTGTCGTCCATGGCGGTAGAGACCACGAACTCCCCGCGCGGCGCCGTGAACAGGCCGTGCTCGAGCAGCTTCAAGTGCAACAGCCGGCGCAAGGGCTGGGCGGCGGCGGCCTGGCTCTCTTCGGCGGTGGACACGTCGGCGAGCGCGTGCATCGTGAGCAGTGAACCGCACGCGGTGACTGAGACGCCTAATCCCCGAGAGGCCGCGGCGGCGACGATGCCGTCGGCCAGGCGGCCTCCGAGACGGTTGATCCGCTCGATGGCCGCGCGATCGAGCAGGTCGAGGGCGGCCGCTCCGGCGACCATCGACAGGCGATTGCCGTTGAAGGTGCCGCCGTGCAGTATTGCGTCGCTCCGCTGGGGTGCCGTTCGCTCCATCACGCGGGCCGGTCCCCCCACGGCGCCGATGGGCAGGCCGCCACCGATCAGCTTGCCCAGTGACGTGAGGTCCGGCGCGACGCCCACCGCCTCCTGACGGCCGCCGAAGCTGATCCGTCGTCGTCGGGACGACCCCGCCGGCGTGCTGGACCAGTTCGATGAAGACCGCCGCGAGGTCGCGGCCGTCACCGAGGGCCTCGATCGTCCCCTCGATGTCGTTGGCGGGGAAGACGGCGGTGGCGCTGCTGGGCCGGCGCCAGTCCAGCTGCTCGTAGCCGCCGTGATAGGAGAAGGCCGCGACCGCGACTCGCGGGCGCCCGGTGATGGTCCGGGCGATTGTCGCGGCGAGCAGGTTGGCCTCGGTGCCGGAGTTGGCGAAGCGCACCAGCTCGACCGACTCGATACGTTCGACCAGTCGCGAGGCCATCTCGCCCTGCTCGAGCAGGGGAGCGGCGAAGGCTGTCCCGCGATCGAGGGCGTCGTGGATCGCCGCCGTCACGGCCGGTGGCCGGTGGCCGTGCACGAGCGAGGTGTAGTTGCCGAGGAAGTCGACGAGCCGGTGGCCGTCGAGATCGACCATCTGCGAGCCCTGCGCCTGCTCGATGACGAGCGGGAAGGGATCGAACCAGGTGGTGGCCCGGGTGTCGCCCCCGGGCAGCCAGCGGGCCAGCTGCTCGTGCGCCGCGGCGGATCGGGGATTGCGCTCGCGGTAGGTCTGGACCACGGCGTCGAGTTGCGACGCGTGGGCAATCGCTACGTCCTCGCTGGCCACACTCATGACGCCTGCCCCTTTTCGCGAACTCGATCGAATCGTCGTCGAGCCAACGCTAACAATCCTCGCGTGGCATTGCCGGGCGATTTCTGCGATTCCTCCGGCCGTACCGAAACCCTAATGTGGCCGCCGTTAGCATCTCGACGTGCCTGGGACGACACCAGAGTGAGGATGGGTGAGATGAGCCGAGATGATGCAACCGGGGCATCGTGGGCGTCCCTGGCCAAGCTCCCGAGTCACGGCCGTTTGACGTGGCCCGGTCCCCGAGACCTAGACGCGCAGCGCCTCGAGCTCTATCGCGCCATCGTCGAAGGTCCCAGGGCGACAAATGCGGCCAGCCTGTCGTCGACCGACGCCGAGGGTCGGTTGGTGGGACCCTTCAACGCCATGCTGGTCAGTGCGGGTGTCGGTACCGCGACGCAGGCCCTCGGCGCGGCCGTGCGATTCGCGAGCCACTTGAGCGACCGTCAGCGCGAGATCGCCGTGCTCGAGCTGGCCGTGCTCGAGCGATGCGAGTTCGAATGGCACGCCCACGAGCGACTGGGAAACCATTACGGTCTGGACACCCACGAGATCGAGGCCCTTCGTTCGAGTGCCGAATGTGCGAGTTTCAGCGCCGAGGAGGATCTCGTGCGTCGACTGGTGCGTGAACTGCACGGACACCGCGACCTCGACGACGGGAATTTCGCGGCGGCCGTGGACGGGATGGGATTCGAAGCTCTGGCCGATCTGGTGGTGCTCGTTGGCTACTACGAGCTGATCGCGCTGAGTCTCAAGGTCTGGCGCACTCCGCTGCCCGAGGGTGTGGGGAAGCCCTGGTGAACGTGACCGGCTCGACGCCGCGCGGGCGAGGTCGCGGAGGTTCGTCGCCCACGGGATGATCGATCGACGTAGTCGTGCGCCGTGGGCGCGACCGTCCGATCTAACGCGGCGTCACCCCGAAATAGGGGTTCGGGACCCCCGTCTCGACGAACTGCGCCAGATGGTGCAGCGTCATGGCCCAGGTCTGGGCGGTGCCGCCAAGGTTGGCCTCCGAATAGCCCTCGCCGAAGTCGTAGTGGCGAAAGATCACCGTGGTGCAGCTGTCGCCGTCGCCGTGGGGGCTTAACGCCCACTCCCACGTCGAACCGTCCCAGTGAGGGAAGCCCGTGAGCACCGTCATGCGAACGAGGCTGTCCGGTTCGAGGTGCACGCTCACGTCGAGATCGACGGGCGCCTCTTCGAATCCGAAGCGGGCGTGGTCGGGCTGGACGTCGCAGTCGGCGGTCCAAAACGATTGCTGGCCCTGCGTCGAGGAGAGGATGTCGAAGACTTTCTTAGGCGGAGCCTTGACCTCAATGGCCAGCGTTATCGAACCCATGGTTACCTCAACTTTCGCGAGTGCGCCGTTAGTGCGCTTTCACTGGTCATCGTACACAGAGCCTTGGTCGGGGCTCCACGGCCGTATCGTGCGACGACGCTCGCCTTGCCGCCATCACCTCCGACCGTCGAGGGATCGTTCAGTGGGCGGGCGAGGATGGAGGTTCCAGGTCGGGCGGACCCTGGCCGGGCGGGAAGCGGCCCATCTCCGCACCCACCGCCTTGGCGATGTTGGCGATGTGCAGGTGGATCTCCTCGAGCAGGTCGGTGTTCTTCTTCATGCGCGCCGTCAGCGCCGTGTTCTCCTGGATCAGTGTCTTGATGTCGTCGGTGTTGTTGGCCGTGTGCAGGGCCACCTCTGAGGAGACGGCGTCGGCCCGCTTGGCCGCGATCAGCAGGGCCGCCGCCTGCACGCCGGCGAGCATCGAGAGGAAGAGGTTCAACAGGATGTAGGGGTAGGGGTCGAAGGGCTTGTGGTGCAGGACGTGCTGGATCAGCAGGGTGTTGGTCAAGGCCCAGATGATCATGACGATGAAGAATCCGAAGACGAAGGGCCACGAGCCCATCACGTTGCGCATGCGGTCGGCCGCGCGCTCGCCTCGCGACAGGTCCTCGCCGGATCTCACCCCGGGGTGCTTGTGCCAGTGGCTCTTCCAAGCGCTCTCGTGCATGACCCGAGTCTCGCATGGGTGTGCCCACTCGACGTGGACGTCTCGGCGGGCTGGTTCGGTCTAAAACGACGTAGGCGAAGGAATCGACGACGCGCGGGTCTCTCGGACGCGAGGCCTGGGGAAGGCGACCGCTACCGGAAGCTCTCCTGGATCGCGGCCAGTTCGCCCGAGCCGGGACAGAGCCGTTCGAAAGGCACCTTGGTCAATGCCACCTCGGGCGTGTGGTTGTGCTGATGCACGTCCTTGGCCGATTCGTCGACGTAGAGCAGTCCCGTGACGATCTCGCCGCGGCTCTGGCGGTCGTGGATGTACTGCTCGACCTTCTGGCGGTCGGTCGGGTCGTAGCCGGTCGGCAGTGAGCGGAACTGCACGACGCTGCCGTCGTGCATCGCGACCGACGTCACGCCCTCGTCGGGGATCGAGGCCCGTATCTCGGTTCGCAGGGGCACGAAGTCCGAGAGCACTTCCTTCACCTCGTGCTCGCGGGTGAATCGGTAGCTCTTCGTCGATCCCTCGTGATCGTTGAACGTGACGCAGGGCGAGATGACGTCGATCAGGGCCAGGCCGTTGTGGGCGACGGCGGCCTTCAGGATCGGCACTAACTGCTCCTTGTCGCCCGAGAACCCGCGGGCCAGGAAGGTCGCGCCCAGGCTCAGGCCGAGCATGATCGGATCGATGGGGGCGATCTCGTTCGGCTCGCCGCGCTTGGGCCGGGTGCCGATGTCGGCCGAGGCCGAGAGCTGGCCCTTAGTGAGCCCGTAGACGCCGTTGTTCTCGATCACGTACACCATGTTCACGTTTCGCCGGATCGCGTGGGCGAGGTGGCCCAGTCCGATCGACAGGGAGTCGCCGTCGCCCGAGATACCGATGTAGGTCAACTCTCGGTTGGCCGCGTTCGCGCCGGTCGCGATCGTGACCATGCGCCCGTGGGCGGAGTTGAAGCCGTGGGCGCCGCGCACGAAGTAGGTGGGCGTCTTGGAGGAGCAGCCAATGCCGCTCAACTTCGCGATCATGTGCGGTGGGGTCGAGAGCTCCCAGAAGGCGTGCACGATGGCCGCGGTGATCGAGTCGTGACCGCAGCCGGCGCAGAGCGTCGACATCGCGCCTTCGTAGTCGCGGATGGTGAGGCCGAGGTCGTTCTTCTGCAACAGGGCCAGCGGAATCAGGGGTTTTACGATCGAGGGCATGGTCAGTTCTCCAGTTCCAACGTAATCGCGTCCACCACGAACTGAGCGCTGAGGGGGAATCCGCCGTAGGCGAGCACCGGGTGCATCGACTCGATGGCGACGCCGGTTTCGATGGAGATGAGCGAACGCAGTTGGGCGTCGCGGTTCTGCTCGACGACGAAGCAGTGGTCGTGGCTCTCGACGAATTGACGGACCTCGTCGACGAACGGGAAGCCCCGCACGCGCATGAAGTCACAGACAACGCCGCCCTCGCCGAGCAGGTCGATCGCTTCGCGCACCGCCAGGTCGCAGCTGCCGACGGTGATGACGGCGACCGTCGCGCCGGCCCGCCGCTGGACCACCGGGGCCGGCAGGTGGGGCGCCGCCGAGGCGTGCTTCAGCTTCAGGCGGTCGACGACCTCCTGGTACTGCACCGGGTTCTCGGTGTAGCGACCGAACTTGTCGTGGCCCGATCCGCGGATGAAGTAGGCGCCCTTCGCGTCCGACCCGGGCAGCGTCCGCGGGGTCACGAAGTCGCTGTCGGGGTCGGCGTAGCGATAGAACTCGGAGATCCGTTCGAGGTCGGCGTCGTTGAGGACCCGCCCGCGGTCCGGGACGTAGTCGTCGTCCCACGACAAACGGGGCACGACCCAGTCGTTCATCCCGATGTCGAGGTCGGACATCAGAAAGACCGGTGTCTGGAACCGTTCGGCGACGTCGAAGGACGCCACGGCGAACTCGAAGCACTCGTGGGGGTTGGCCGGGAAGAGCAGGATGTGTTTGGTGTCGCCGTGCGACGCGTAGGCGCAGAGCAGGATGTCGGCCTGCTGGGTGCGTGTCGGCATGCCCGTCGAGGGTCCGGTGCGCTGCACG
>JBEKKW010000030.1:0-23592 GCA_050010495.1 Acidimicrobiales bacterium | reverse complement strand
CCACCGACGCCACGCGCACCGACGATGTGCCCAGAACCGAGCGCGCGTGCGCGACCAGGTCGGGGTAGACGCACACCGCGGCCACCGAGGGCACGCTCTCGTCACTGGCGTCCGGGCGCATGGCCTTGGTGCAGAGCGAGGTCACGCGACCCGGCGTGTCGGCCCCCTCGAGGGTCGTGAGGTCGACCATCGAGATGGCGAGGTCGATCGCCGCGAGTTTGGTCGAGCGTTTGATCGACCTCGTGGCCAGTTTCGCGGCTCGGGCCTCGGCCCCCACCGCGTCCACGCCGCTCAGGGACATCAAGATCGCGGTCAGCTGCGCCTCCGATTCGATGCGCGCCATGGAGTTCGTCTCCGCGACCCTCACGCCGTGATCCTGTTCGGTGACGAGGCGCAACGGAGCAGTACTCACTTGGGTAACGCTAGCAATGACTGGGGCGAAATCCCCGATGACGCGCCGTCAGCCAAAGAGCGGTAGTTCGCCCGCGTCGCGGCGCTGCGCCAACGACGGGGCGGTGCGGTCCTTGGCGCTGACGATGGCGTCACCGCTCAGGTTCCAGGCGACATTGAGCTCGACGTCGAAGGGGTCGATCTCCAACTCGACGGCGGCGTCGAAGGACGAGGAGAGCAGATAGGCGAGGGCCGCGCTCTCGCCCGTGACGCACACTCCGTGCGCCACGCCCACCGGCAACAACACGGTGCGGCCCTGGTCGGCGCCGAGCGGGACGATCTCCACGCGGCCGTACGTCGGTGAGCCGAGACGCACGTCGACGATGACGTCGTCCAACTGGCCGTGCACGCACGTCACCACCTTGGCCTGGCCCTCGGGCGCGAGCGAGTAGTGCAGGCCCCGCACCACGTTCCTGGCCGACCACGACAGGTTGGCCTGCGCCACGTCGAAGTCGTAGCCGATCGCGAGGAACTCGGGCAGGCGGAACCATTCGCGAAAGAAGCCGCGGTCGTCGCCCCACACGGGCGACTCGATCACGTAGGCGCCGGGGATGGCCAGTTCCACGCAGTTCACGCCTGTCGTTCCTTGAGCGGGCGCCACCAGGCCTCGTTGTCGCGGTACCAGCGCACGGTCCCTTCGAGTCCCTCGTCGAAGTCGACGGTCGGTTCGTAGCCGAGCTCCGTCTTGATCTTGGTCCAGTCGACGCTGTAACGCCGGTCGTGACCGAGCCGGTCGCCGACGGGCTCGACCATCGACTCGTCTGCGCCGCAGTACTTCACGAGCCGCGTCGTCAACTCCCTGTTCGACAGCTCCGTGCCGCCGCCGATGTTGTACACCTCGCCGGGGTGGCCGTGCTCGAGCACGAGCAACAACGCGCGACAGTGGTCGTCGACGTGGAGCCAGTCGCGCACGTTGAGCCCGTCGCCGTAGAGCGGGACCTTGCGCCCGTCGAAGAGGTTGGTCACGAACAGCGGAATCACCTTCTCGGGAAACTGACGGGGTCCGTAGTTGTTCGAGCAGCGCGTGACCATGACCGGCAGGCCGTAGGTGCGATGGAAGGCCAACGCCGCCAAGTCCGAGCCGGCCTTGCTCGAGGAGTACGGCGAGTTCGGCTCGAGCAGGTGGTCCTCGCGCCACGAGCCCTCGGGGATCGAACCGTAGACCTCGTCGGTCGAGACGTGCACGAAGCGCTCGACGTCGCCGTTGCGCGAACTCTCGAGCAACTGGAGCGTGCCGAGCACGTTCGTCTCGAAGAAGGGTCGGGCGCTCTCGATCGAGCGGTCGACGTGGCTCTCAGCGGCGAGGTGCACCACCGCGTGCGCGCCGCGCAGC
The DNA here is from genome assembly GCA_050010495.1 of Acidimicrobiales bacterium. Lineage (GTDB taxonomy): Bacteria > Actinomycetota > Acidimicrobiia > Acidimicrobiales > RAAP-2 > RAAP-2. The sequence continues at coordinate 21,809 of JBEKKW010000030.1, read as the reverse complement.
GCGTCGTCGGTCACCGCGCGATCGACGATCGAACCCTCGACGAACGTCACGCGCGGGTCGTCGAGCACGTTGGTCAGGTTGACCCGCCGTCCGGAGTAGGTGAGCGCGTCGAGCAGGACGATCTCGTCGTAACCGAGACGCTCGGCCTGCTCGACGAAGAGCTCGGTGAAACGCGAGCCGATGAAGCCTGCCGCACCGGTGATCACTGCGCGCATAGAGGTACCTCGGCCTTTAGAAAGGGATTGCTGGACTTCTATACTAATGGGGTGAAGGGAATCATTCTGGCTGGCGGTAATGGCACGCGCCTGTACCCGATCACCCGAGCGGTCTCCAAGCAACTGCTCCCCATCTACGACAAGCCGATGATCTACTACCCGCTCAGCACGTTGATGCTGACCGGACTGCGCGAGATCCTGCTCATCACCACGCCGCACGACCAGGAGGCGTTCCACCGACTGCTCGGCGACGGGTCGCAACTCGGCCTGTCGATCTCCTACGTGGTCCAGGAGCAGCCCAACGGACTGGCCCAGGCGCTCATCCTCGGCGAGGAGTTCCTCGACGGCGACCGGTGCGCGCTGATACTTGGCGACAACCTCTTTCACGGTCCCGGCCTGGGCACCCACCTGCGCCAGTACACCGAGATCAAGGGCGCGCTGATCTTCGCCTACCAGGTGAGCGACCCCTCGGCCTACGGCGTCGTGGAGTTCGACGACGCCGGCACGGTGATCTCGATCGAGGAGAAGCCGATTACCCCCAAGAGCAGCTACGCCATCCCGGGCATCTATTTCTACGACGAGAAGGCGTCACGACTCGCGCACGAGCTCACCCCGAGCGGACGGGGCGAACTGGAGATCTCGGCGCTCAACAACGCCTACCTGCGCGCGGGCGAACTGCACGTCGAGGTCCTGTCGCGCGCGACGACGTGGCTCGACACCGGCACCCACGAATCGCTCTACGAGGCCGGCGGCCTGATCCGCACGCTCCAGCACCGCAGCGGCCTGCGCATCGGCGACGTCGAGCAGATCGGTCGCGACCAGGGCTGGATCTGACGGCGCACGACGGCGCGGCTTGAGTCACGCACTAACGGGCCCGTCAATCCTCGAAGCCGAGGTGCTTCGCCTCGTCGCCGTGGATGACCCGCTTCTGGTAACGGATCGCCTTGCGATCGAGTGACGCCACCGCCTGCGCCGTGGCGATCGCCGACGTCAGCACGCGGTCCTCGCTCGCCGTCTCGTCGATGATGCCGGCGGCCAGCGCCTCCACCGCGCCGTAGCGGTGGGCCGTGACGGCGGCGTGCGTGGCCGTGGCGCGTGGCACCCGGTTGGCGAGCACGGACCACATGCCCTCGTCGAGCGCGAGCCCGATCTCGACCTCGTTCACGCACCAGTAGCCACGATCCTCGCGCATCACGCGGTAGTCGAAGGCGCAGGCCAGCAGGGCCCCGCCGGCGAAGGCGTGGCCGTTCACGGCGGCCACGGTGTAGGCCGGGAAGACCAGGATCCGCCCGATGGTGCGCTGCAGCTCCAGGAACGTCGAATGGTACTCGTCGCTGAAGGGCTCGAAGCGGCCCAGGTCCAGGCCGTTGCAGAAGAACTTGCCCTCCCCCGTCAGCACGACGGCCAGTTTGGACTCGATGCCGGAGCCCTCGAGTTCGTCCAGGACCTCGTTCAGTTGCGCGAGGGAGTCGTGGTTGATTCGGTTCTCGCCGTCGCCCCACGTCAGCAGGGACACGTCGTCGCGGCGGGTGATCGTGATGGTCACGAGTCGAGCATACGCAGGCGCAAATGACCAGGTAAGTTGGTTGGCGTGAATGAGCCCACCCCCATCCCCGAACCCGACGTCTCGGCCGAGAACCCGGTCTCCGAGCACTGGGTCTGGACCGGTTTCCATCGACCACCGTCGCCGCGCGTGTTGGTCGACCACATGACCAGAAACTGGGCGAACGCCAACCCGGTCGTCGAGGTCCATCCGGCGACGTCCTTCAGCGCCGCTCGGCGCAAGCGCCTTGGCGAGCACTTCGTCGGACGCACGCTCGTCATCCCCACGGGCAACTTCAAGGTCCGCGCCAATGACACCGACTACCGGTTCCGCGCCGGGACGGACTTCTTCTACCTCACCGGTTGCCTCGAGCCCGACGCGGTGCTGATCATCGCCCCGAGCGCCAGCGGCCCGCGATCGACGCTCTACGTCCCCCAGCGGCGCGACCACCAGACCCACGAGTTCTTCACCGACGCCCGCTACGGCGAGCTGTGGGTCGGTCCCCGGCGCGGCGTGATCGAGGCGGCCGGCTACTACAACATCGAGACGGCCCCGCTCGAACACCTGGAGAAGGACCTCGCCTCGCTGCGCGCGACCGAGATCCTCACGGTCCGGGGCTTCGACGCCCACGTCGACTCCCTGATCGACCCCCACGAGGGTGACGGCGAACTGTCCACCTTCTTGAGCGAGCAGCGCCTGGTCAAGGACGACTTCGAGATCGCCCAGCTCCAGGTGGCCGTCGACGCCACGATCAAGGGCTTCGAGGACGTGGTGCGCGCGCTACCGGCCGCGCAGGGCCGCGGCGAGCGGGTCATCGAGGGCGTCTTCAACCTTCGCGCGCGCGTCGAGGGCAACGACACCGGCTACGACACGATCGCCGCGAGCGGGCGCCACTCGACGGTCTTGCACTGGATGCGCAACGACGGCGTCGTCGAGCCCGGAACGTTGCTGCTGCTGGACGCGGGCGTCGAGTGCCACAACCTCTACACCGCCGACGTGACACGGACCATGCCTATCAACGGCACCTTCTCGCCGGCCCAGCGGCGCATCTACGAACTCGTGCTCGCGGCCCAAGAGGCCGGGATCGCCGCGGTGAAGCCCGGGGCCTCCTTCGCCGCGCCCCACGAGGCCGCCATGGAGGTACTGGCCCACGGGCTCTTCGACTTAGGCATCATGAAGGAGGAGCCGGAGCTGGCCCTGCGACGTGATCGACAGTTGCACCGTCGCTACACCCTGCACAGCACCAGCCACATGCTCGGCCTCGACGTGCACGACTGCGCCAACGCCCGCGACGACGTCTACCGCGGGGACCTCGACGTCGGCTACGTGCTCACCGTCGAGCCGGGCCTCTACTTCCAGCAGAACGACCTGACGGTGCCCGAGGAGTACCGGGGCATCGGGGTGCGCATCGAGGACGACATCCTGGTGACCTCGACCGGTTCGCGCAACCTCTCGGGCGCCCTGCCCCGTCGCGTCGACGACATCGAGGCCTGGATGGCCAACATCTGGGCCAACGGCCCGACGAACCTCGGCCTTAGCTAGGCGAGGATCCGGATCGGCAGGTTGCGGGGCCCGCGGATCTGGCCGGGCGCCCACGTGACGGCGTCGGGGTCGGCCAGCTCGAAGCGGGGGAACCGCTTGATGAACTCCTCGATCGCCACGCGCAACTCCATGCGCGCCAAGTTCGACCCGGCGCAGCGGTGGATCCCGAGCCCGAAGGCCAGGTGACGGTTCTCGAGGCGGTCGATGATGAACTTGTCCGCGTCTTTGAAGACCGTCGGGTCTCGGTTGGCCGCGGGAAAGCCCAGCAGGATCCAGTCGTACTCCTTCATGGGACAGCCCAGGTACTCCATGTCCTTGTTCACCAGCCGGGCCATCGTGACCGGGGCGTAGAAGCGCAGGAACTCCTCGATGGCGGTCGCCATGAGGTCGGGCTCGTTCACCAACCTCGCCAGGTCCTCGGGCGTCTTGGCGAGGTGCCACAGCGCCGAGCCGATGGCCGACCACGTCGTGTCGATGCCGGCGATGAGGATGAGGATCATCGTGCCGAAGACGTGCTCGAGCGACAGCTTCTCGCCGCCCACCTCGACGTCGAGCAGATAGCTCGTGAGGTCGTCGCGGGGGTTGACCTGGTGGTCCTCGATCTGGGCCGTGAAGTACTCGATGATGGGCTGGAACTCCTCGAAGCGCTCCTCGGCCGAGTGGTCGATCCCGCCGATGACGATGTGCACGAACTCACGAAATCTGTCCTCGTCGGCCTCGGGGAAGCCCAGCATGCGACTGATCACGACCGGCGGGATGAACTGGGCGTACTCGGAACCGCCGTTGACGATCTCGTGTCCCTCCAGTCGGTCGAGCAGGTCCGAGCAGAGTGAGCGGATCCGCGGCTCGAGCTCGTTGACCGGCGCGGGCGCGAAGGCCGGCAGGATCAGACGGCGCGCGATCTGGTGGAAGGGTGGATCGGAGGTGATCGGCGGCGCTCCCCCGATCGGGGCCGGCGCGTCGGTCTCGTCGGGGCGTCCGTTGCCGATGATGACGGCGCGGCTGGTGAAGTTCACCGTGTCGTTGGCGATCTGGGAGACGGCCTCGTGCGTGGAGGGGAACCAGCCCCCCTGGTAGCGCTCGGTGTGCGCGACCGGGCACCGTCCGCGCAGGTCGTCCCAGATCGGGTACGGGTCGTGGACCCACTGGGGATCGGAGTGGTCCCAGTCGGTCGCGAAGTCTTCGACGGGCAGTTTCTCGCTCATCGTTACTCCTCGATGGAGACGGCGTGCTCGGGGCAGTTCGCCTGCGCCAGGCGGGCCAGGTCGATCGTCTCGTCGGTTAGGGTGCCGTCATCGATCACGACGCCGCTGCCCAGATCGTCGAAGGTGAAGAGCACCGGGGCCAGCGAGAAGCAGCGGCCGTGGCCCTGGCAACGATCGGCGTCAATCGTGACCTTCACCATGCCCCCCTTCGCCGTGCTGCCGTGACCTTACTACCGGGTAAGGCCATTATGACCAGCGGTCGGAGGCGCTGTCCAGTACCGGCGACTACTCCGCCTCAATCTCCTCACGACTGATGCCCAAGAAGTAGAGCACCGCGTCGAGGTAGGGCACCGAGAGGGCCGTGTCGGCGTGTTCCTGCACGCCGGGCTTCGCGTTGAAGGCAATTCCCAGTCCGGCGATCGAGAGCATGTCGATGTCGTTCGCCCCGTCGCCGACCGCGACGGTCTGCTCGAGGGGTACGCCGACCTCGCGGGCGAACCGTTCGAGCGCGTGGGCCTTGGCGGCGCGGTCGATGATCGGTCCGCCGAGGCGGCCCGTGAGGCGGCCATCCTCGATCTCCAGGCAGTTCGCCTCTAGGTGGTGCACGTCCAGCTCGGCCATCAAGGGACCGAGCACCTCGACGAACCCTCCCGAGACGACCGCGGGCACGTAGCCCAGGCGCTGGAGCGTGCGCACCAGGGTGCGCGCGCCGGGGGCCAGGCGCAGTTGGGCCCGCACGTCCTCGAGCACCGAGGCCGGCATGCCCGCCAGCAGCGCCACCCGCTGTCGCAGGGACTGCGCAAAGTCGATCTCGCCCTTCATCGCGGCCTCGGTGATGGCGGCCACCTCCGGCGCGCGGCCGCAGGCGTCGCCCAAAAGGTCGATGACCTCGTCCTGGAGCAGCGTCGAATCGGCGTCCATGACCACGAGGTGCTTGGCCCGGCGGTGCAGTCCGGCGCGCTGCACCGCCAGGTCGAGACCGAGTTCATTGGCGACGGCCGTGACCCGTTCACGCAGCAACGGGTGGTCCGGTCCGCGCACGACGAGCTCGTAGCAGTCCACCGGATAACTGGCCAGGTGGACGATGCGCTCACAGGTCGCGTCGCTCGCGGCGAAGGCGCGAAAGATCCCCTCCAGCTGCTCGGCGTGAATGTTCGGCGCGAGCATGGTGACGAGCAGGCGGCGACCGTCACCGGACTCGACGGGCTGGACCATCTCGACGGTCGCCGTGATCCCGCGCGCCTCGATGTCGTGGCGCGCCAGGGCGGCCTCGATCACCTCGGCGCCGACGGCGCCATCGACCGTCAACTCCGCACAGAGCACCAGCGCGCCGCGGATGGTGATCTGGGCCACGTCGCTAAGTTGGCCGCCACGGTGGGCCAGGTCATCCAGGGCGGCGAAGAGTTCGGCTCCCACGCCGATGCGATCGGGTCCGCTCACCGTGACCAGGTAGGTCGCTCGTTCCATCACGAAAGCGTAGATGGTCCCCTCGCGGGCTTAATGACGAGCGTATGAACAACTGCTACTCGGGCGCGCCGGAGCGCCAACCATGCTCGGCGCTGTAGTGGCGCAGGATCTTCGCGGGCACGCCGCCGAGCACGACGTGGTCGGGGAACTCCCCGCGCACGACCGCGCCGGCGGCGACCGTGGTGTTTCGACCGAGCACCGTGCCCGGCAGGATCACCACGTTGGCGCCGAGCCAGCTGCCCGAGCCGATGCGCACGGCCGCCTCGGTCGCCCGCTGCCACCCGACCGGCTCGTCGGGATCCTCGTAGCTGTGGTTCTGGTCGGTGATGTAGACGTACGGCCCGGTCTGGATCTCGTCGCCCAGTTCGATCGACCAGTGCCCGATGATGTGCGATCCTCGCCCGATCACGCACCTCTGGCCGATCGTCACGACCGGCGCGCGCAGCATCTCCTGCTCGGCGCTGATGCCGGCCGTCAGAGCGACGTTCGGGCCGACCAGGGTGCCGTCGCCGATGGAGAGATAGCGCTCGTTGTAGACGACGCCCTGGGGGGCCATGAGGGCCGCGCCGACCCCGAAGTAGAAGAAGGTGCGGGCGTAGGGATCGTCGGGACCGACCGTCGCGACCTCGTTCATGTAGCGCCGCGACGCGCGGATCAGCGACCCGAGGATCTGGCGAGCGCGCAGGCGACGGTCCATGGGGTCACGCTAGGCGACCGACCCGGCGGCGGCGGAACGATCAGTCCAGGGTGATCGGTGTATCGACGTCGAGGTCGCTCGAGACGCCCACGACGTCGGGCAACAGCTCGTCGGCCATGCGCTCGCGCACCCGTGCGTCGATCTCGGCCATCATCGCCGGGTTCTCGCGCAGGAAGGTCTTGACGTTCTCGCGGCCCTGGCCCATCTGCTCGCCCTCGTAGGTGAACCAGGCGCCGGCCTTCTTGACGAAGCCCAGCTCCACGGCGACGTCGAGCACGGAGCCCTCACGGCTGATGCCCTGGCCGTACATGATGTCGAACTCGGCCTGCTTGAAGGGGGCCGCGCACTTGTTCTTCACGACCTTGACCCGGGTGCGGTTGCCCACGACCTCAGTGCCGTCCTTGATCGACTCGATGCGCCGGATATCGAGGCGGACCGAGGCGTAGAACTTGAGGGCCCGCCCACCGGGCGTCACCTCTGGTGAGTTGTGCACCATTACGCCGTCGACAAGGTAGTTGTGACTGTCTTCCACCTCAATGTCGAAGCGGTTCATTGAACGGGTTTTGGGCTTGACTCGTACGTCGGTCACCGGCATGGGCACCAACTGATAGCTCATCGGCACGAACTCTGGTTCGACAGCGAACTGACCGCGGAATCGTGGGAGGAGCTTGTACTCCATACTTGGGTGGATGTAGGGAGCAATCAGGGCGTGGAGTTTTGCCGTTTCTGCGTTGTTGAATGTCAGGACGGCCTGTTTCGCTGCACCTTTAGCTTTAAGAGCTACACGAATGCCCCACGTATCGGCAAGATAGGCCACCAAGCGTGTACGCGTGCCCTCCTCCATCGCTTCCACACGGATCTCCGCTCGACCGGTCAGGCCTTCAGTTCTCTTCTGATGGCCTTGGGATCTAACCGCGAAGGACGCATCGTCCATGTACCAGAGAGCGAGCGATAGTGGCGTCAGAGACTTCAGGTAATCGTCATCAAGAACTTTCTTGCCATCGACATAGACACTCTGACGCGTTTCGGCGAGTTCGGGAAGAGGTTGGAAGTCATGGGTGACAACTTGATCCTGGCGTACGTGTCTAACGAAGTCCACGTTCGCGAAAAGCGAAGCTTTCCAGTCGGCGTACTCGGTCTGAGCACCGCAGTGGGTGAATCGAAATCGTGCACCGTGTCCGCTTTGCGTCGGCGAGAGAGACCCATCACCCATCAATGTGCCGCGCAATGCGGTCCATTGGAAGTCCGAAAGGTAGAACGGGAGCGCCTCGAGAACGCGGTCGCCGACTGTCAACTTCCCCGCCTCAACCCATCCGCCCGGAGTACGGATTAAGTGGTTGGGGGTACATCCAAACTGAGATCGCCCATTTTTCATCGGCTTCGCCACGGTGATTTGCAGGAACTCATCGGTGCGACCGTTATTGAACCAATTGACGACGCGCTTGGGAACCATGGCGCCCGTTTTGGCGTCGTAGGAGAGAACTTCCACCGGCAGTTTTTGGTTGACGATCTTCCCGATCTTCTCCGTTGTTCCGTCGGCGAGAACTACTCGGGCCGAATAGTTGAAGCACCCGTAGATCACGCCGATCTTTTCGCGCAGTTGGTTGATGAAGACCGCGACCGTGTTGGACTTGGACAGCCCGCCGGTCAACTTGCGCAGGGCCTGGCTCATCAGTCGGGCCTGGAGTCCGACGTGGGCGTCGCCCATGTCGCCCTCGATCTCGGCGCGCGGGGTGAGCGCGGCGACCGAGTCGATGATGATGACGTCGAGCGCGCCCGAGCGGATGAGCATGTCCGTGATCTCCAGGGCCTGCTCGCCGGTGTCGGGCTGACTGATGAGCAGGTCGTCCACGTTGACGCCGATGGCGCGCGCGTAGACCGGGTCCATGGCGTGCTCGGCGTCGATGTAGGCGCAGACGCCACCGTTGCGTTGGGCCTCGGCGACCACGTGCATGGCCAACGTCGACTTGCCCGAGGACTCGGGTCCGTAGAGCTCGACGATGCGCCCGCGGGGCAGGCCGCCGATGCCGAGGGCCATGTCCAGGGCCAGGGCGCCGGTGGGGATCGACTCGATGTTCATGTGCAGGTTCTCGCCCATGCGCATGATCGAACCCTTGCCGAACTGCTTCTCAATCTGGCCGAGTGCGGCCTCCAGGGCCTTGGCGCGGTCATCGGTTGCCATCACAATCTCCTTGATCTTCGTCACGTGGGCACACTATGTACCTGCAGTGACATCGGTCGGGCTCCACCCGTTTTCACGGTACTACGAACAGGTGTTCGTAACAAGCATCAACGGGCCTCTTTTATTGGGGAGACGAGGTCCAATTTACAAGCAGCGAGACGGGGATCGACTCACTCCACGAGGGCCTGGTACACCAATCGTTGGAACTCGCGGCGAAGGGGATAGGTCGAGGGCGGGACCAGTTGGGTGAAGAAGCTAGCCGTCAGGTCCTCGACGGGGTCGACCCAGAAGAAGGTCGAGGCCGCGCCGCCCCAGTAGTACGAGCCCTCGGGGACGAGGCTCCGGTTCTTGACCTGGTCGCTCAGCACGGCGAAGCCCAGCCCGAAGCCGACCCCGGCGTTGTCCTCGTCCGCGTACAGCCCCACCGCGCAGCTCGCCAGGTCCACCCCGCCGGGCAGGTGGTTCTGGGTCATCAGGTCGAGGGTCCGCGGCGACAGCAGACGGACCCCGTCCAACTCGCCCCCGCGCAACAGCATGGTCATGAACCTCTGGTAGTCACCGGCCGTCGACACCAGGCCGCTGCCACCCAGCAGCAGCGTCGGCCTCGACGTGGCCAGCGGGGCCAGGTCGACCCAGGGGACTCGCTTGCCGAAGTGCAGGTAGAGCATCGCCAGGCGCTCCTGGTCCTGCTCGGGACACCAGAACCCGGTGTCGACCATCGAGAGCGGGGCGCAGATGCGCTCTTCCAGGAACACGTCGAGGCTCTGGCCGCTCCAGATCTCCACGATGCGACCGAGCACGTCGGTCGCCACCGAGTAGTGGAAGGCGCTGCCCGGCTCGAAGATCAGCGGGCAAGAGCACCAGTCGTGCACCGCGTCGGCGAGGTCGCGCGAGAGCGCCGCGTCGAAGGTGTAGCCCCGGCGCAGGTACATCTTGTCGACCGGCGAGGCAGTCTGGATGCCGTAGCCCAGACCGCTGGTGTGGCTCAGCAGGTGGTGCACGCGCACGGGGCCCTGCGCCGCCACGGTCTCGGGCTCCTCGGCCGTTCCGCCGACGAAGACGCGCGGCTCGCGCAGCTCCTCGATCCACGTGGCGACGTCGTCGTTGAGGTCGAAATGACCTTCCTCGTAGAGCATCATCGCCGCCACGGCCACCAGGGGCTTGGTCATCGAATAGATGCGCCAGATGGTGTCGTCGGTGACCGCCAGGCCCGCTTCGACGTCGCGGTGTCCTGACTTGGCGCTCCAGAGGAGTTCGCCGCCGCGCGACACCGTCGCGAGCCACCCGGGCAGGCGGCCGTCCTCGACGTAACCCTGGAAGTGAGTGCGGATCCGCTCGAGGCGCGTCGGGTCGAAGCCCATCGCCGACGGCTCGACGCGGATCTCTAACTCGGACGCGCGCTCGGCGCTCACGTCGACGTGGTGTGATCGAGAGAGGCGTCCAGCGCCCGGCGCAGCGCGTCCAGGGCGCTGATCGCGCTGTAGGCCCGCACGCGCGGCCGGTCGCCGGGCAGGTGCAGCTCCACGTGGGTGACCTCGTCGCCGAGCGCGAGGCCGACAAATACCGTGCCGGCGGCGCGACCGTCCTGTTCCTCGGGACCGGCCACCCCCGTCACGCTCACCGCGACGTCGGCATGAAGCAACGTGCGTACGGCCCGGGCCATCGCGCGCGCAGCCTCGGCGCTGACGACCGGGCCGGGCGCGACACCGAGCAGGTCGAACTTCACGTCCGAGGCGTAGCTGACGACCCCGCCGCGAAACCACGACGACGCGCCGGGGACGTTCACCAGGCGGCTGGCGATCAGCCCCCCGGTCACCGACTCGGCGACCGCCAGGGTCAGCCCTCGGGCCACCAGACGCCGCGCGACGACGTCCTCCATCGTCTCGTCGTCGACACCGAAGATGATCGGCCCGAATCGCTCGGCGATGAGGGCGCGCACCCTCTGCTCCTCGTCGTCGAGCAGCGTGTTCGCGCCGGCCTCGTCGTTCGCCTGCGCCGTGAGGCGGACCTTGATGCCCTCGATGCCCGAGGCGAGGAAGGCAATCGTGACGTGACCGCCGAGGGCCAGCGCGTCGAAGCGCTCCGCGACCGACTCGGCTAGCGCCGACTCGCTCGCGCCCCAGGTGCGCAGCACGCGGCTCATGATCACCGAGGTCGTGCCGCTGGCGCGCTCCCTCGCGAGCAGGTCGGGCAGGATGGCCCGCTCGAACATGTCGGACATCTCGTAGGGCACGCCCGGCACGGCGTAGACAACCTTGAGCCCGACCGGGCAGATGAGGCCCGGCGCGGTGCCGCGAGTCTGGGTGATGAGCGTGGCCCCGACCGGCACGTCGGCCTGCATGAGGTTGTTGTCGGGCATCTCGCGCCCGCGCGAGACGAACATCCGTCGAATCGCCTCGACCACCTCAGCGTCGCGCACGAGGGCGACGTTCATCACCTCCGCGAGGGCCGCGCGAGTGATGTCGTCCTGGGTCGGCCCGAGCCCGCCGCAGACGATCACCGCGTCGCTGCGCGCCAGGGCCGTGCGAAAGGCCAGGACCATGCGCTCGTGGTTGTCGCCCACGTGCTGATGGAAGTGCGACGCGATGCCGTTGGCGGCCAGTCGCTCGCCCAACCACTGCGAGTTGGTGTCGACGATCTGACCGAGCAGCAATTCCGTGCCGACCGCGACGACCTCAACCCGCACGAAGCGTCGCCCTCTTGCCGTCGGCGTAGTACTTCCATCCGGTATAGAGGGTCATCGCAACCGCGATCCAGATCGTCGTGACCCCCAGCCATACGTGATGGGCGGTGATGGGCAGCACGCAAAAGGCAATGGCCCAGTCCTGGGTGAAGGTCTTCCACTTGGCCAGTCGGCTCGCCGGGATCGAGATGCCCCGTTTGGCCGCGCGCGAGCGGTAGACGCTGATCCAGATCTCGCGCAGCGTGATGAGGATGGCCGGGATGATGAAGCTCTTGAGTCCGTGGGGCCGCGCGATGATGAGCGCGTATAGCGCGCCGAGCACGATCACCTTGTCGGCCAGCGGGTCGAGGAAGGCGCCCGATCGGGTCGTGCCGTGGCGGCGCGCGACGATGCCGTCGAAGTAGTCCGACGCGGCGGCGGCCATGCCGACCGCCGAGGTCCACCACGAGATCCGGTCCACGACGATCAGGTAGACGAAGACCGGCGCGATCACGATGCGAAAGGCCGTCATCATGTTCGCCGGCGTGAGCAGCGCCGTCTCGCCGTAGGTGCGGTCATCAGTGGTCATACCAACACCGCCTCCAGGTCCGTTCCGTGGCTCGCCACGATCTGCACGTCCACCAATGCTCCCACGGCCGCTGAAGGGTCCACCGTCACGATGCCGTCGATCTCGGGGCACTCTCGAACACTACGGCCGACCCCCGGCGAGTCGATCAGCAGTTGCTGGCGAGTGCCGACCAACATGTCGCGGCGCCGCGCGGTGATGGCGTCTTGGACCTCGCTCACCTCGCGCAGTCGCTCGAGCGCCAACTCGCGCGGGACCTGGTGGTCGAGGCCGCTGGCGAGCGTGCCCTCCTCGCTCGAGAAGGTGAAGAAGCCGGCCCAGTCGAGCTGGGCCGCGCCGATGAACTCGAGCAACGCGCGCTGGTCGTCCTCGGTCTCGCCGGGGTAGCCCAGGATGAACGAGGAGCGAAAGGTCGCCGACGGGTCGGCCGCCCGGATGACGGCGATGCGCTCGAGGAACCGGTCGGCGTCGCCCCAGCGGCGCATCGCGCGCAACAGCGAGCGCGAGGCGTGCTGGAGCGAGAGGTCGAAGTAGGGCACGCCGCTCGAGAGGATCGCGTCGATGAGGCCGCTGGTCAGTCCCGAGGGGTAGAGGTAGAGCAAACGGACCCGGTCGACCTCGTCGCTCAGGGTCTTCGTGAGCTCGATGAGCGGCTGGGTGCCGCCCTCGTCGAGGACCTCGACCGCTTCGCCGAGGCGGCCCCGGCGCCGGTCGTGGCCCCAACTGGCGAGGTCCTGGGCGATGAGGACGACCTCGCGCACGCCGCCCGCGGCGAGCGCGCGCGCCTCGGTGAGGATCTCGGCGACCGAACGCGAGCGCTGGTCGCCGCGAAAACTCGGGATCGCGCAGAAACCGCACCGACGGTCGCAGCCCTCGGCGATCTTGACGTAGGCCCACGGTGTCGACGAGACCGGGCGCGGCAGGTTCAACAGGTCGAAGGCCGGCACCGATCGGGTGCGCAGCGCGACCGGTGTCGAGTCCGAGACGAAGAGGCTCTCGCCGAAGCCCGCCACGAGGTCGACCTCGGGCAGGGCGAGGGCGAGCTCGTCGCCGTAGCGTTCGGCCATGCAGCCCGTGACGACCAGACGGGCGCCCTCGTGCTTGGCGTCGGCGAGCTCGAGCACCGTCTCGATCGACTCCTCGCGCGCGGCCTCGATGAAGGCGCAGGTGTTGGCGACGACGAGGTCGGCCTCGGCGACCGAGGAGGCCGGGGCGTACCCGTTTAAGACCAGGAGCCCTTCGAGCTTGTCCGAATCCACGTGGTTCTTGGGGCAGCCCAGTGTCTCAATCCAATACCGCAACGCGGGTCTCCTCTGTAACGCGACACCGAGCGTGCGGCTCGGTCCTAGTGGCGGAGAGGGAGGGATTTGAACCCTCGGGCCCGCTTTCGCAGGCCGCATTCTTAGCAGGAATGTGGATTAAACCGGACTCTCCCACCTCTCCAGGTACAGCCATCCTACTGAGGGCGCGATCGGGCCCGTAAACACCCTAAAAGAACGAGGGGCTCGCCAGTTACACTTCGAGAAATCAGAAAGTGACCCGCCCAGCCCGAAGGAAAACTCATGCGCACCTTCCGACTCGTTCTCGCCGCTCTCTTAGGCGCGACCTCGCTCGTCGCCATCACCCTCACGACCGGCGTCGCCAGCGCCTCCACGCAGGCCAAGCTCGCCACGTGCAAGAGCGCCATCAACGCCCAGGAGTACACCAGGGGGAAGTTGACCGTGGGGACCGATAATCCCGTCTACACGCCCTGGTTCGTGAACAACAAGCCCTCGAACGGCAAGGGCTTCGAGTCGGCGCTGACCTACGACATCGCCGCCGAACTGGGGATCGCGAAGTCGAACGTGGTGTGGGTCTACGAGCCCTTCGACAACAGCTACACGCCCGGACCCAAGAAGTTCGACTTCGACATCAACGAGATCTCCTACACCGCTCAGCGCGCCAAGGCCGTGACCTTCTCGGAGAGCTACTACAACGTGACCCAGTCGATCGTGGCCTTGAAGGGCAGCGCCATCGCGACCAAGCACACGGCGGCTGAACTGAAGACCTACCTCTACGGTGACCAGATCGGCACCACCGGCCTCGCCTACATCTACAACCACATCCACCCCACCCAGCAGACCCGCGTCTACTCGACCCTCGACGAGGCGGTGCTGGCGTTGCAGACCAAGCAGATCAACGCCATCGTCGTCGACACGCCCGACGGCCAGTACATGGCGACCTCCGAGGTCGAGAACGCCAAGAAGCAGCCCGACGGCGTGCAGGTCGGCCAGTTCCCGAGCACCGGCGAGCACTACGGCCTGCTCTTCACCAAGGGCAACCCCCTGGTGGGCTGCGTCAACGTCGCCATCACGGCCCTGCGCACCAACGGCACCCTGGCGGCACTCACCACGAAGTGGTTGGACATCTACACCAGCGTTCCCGTCATCAAGCCGTAGCCGCCGTGTCCCTGGGCACCGACGAGGGCTCGACCACCCCGAACCTCTTCGCGCCGCGTCACCGTCGGATCCTGGTGGGACGGCGGGGCCTCGCCGCGAGCACCATCTCGAGCGTCGTGCTGCTGGGCGCGTTGGTGGCACTCTTCTTCTTCGCGCCCGGCTCGGCGACGGTGCGCTACTACTACTTCAACGGCCACAACATGTGGCAGTCCTTCGTCGGCCATCCCCAGACCGGACTGTTGTCGGTCGGACGGGGCTTCGTCACCAACATCTGGATGTGCCTACTCTGTGAGGTGCTGATCCTCTTCTTCGGACTCGGCGTGGCGTGGGTGCGAGTCAGCCGCTCGGCCGTCCTGGTGCCCTTTCGCGTGCTCGCCACGGCCTACACCGACATCTTTCGCGGGGTGCCCCTGTTGTTGGTGGTCTTCCTCGTCGGCTTCGGCCTGCCGGCCCTGGGGCTGGGGGTCCTGTCGAGCCAGTCGCCCGACGTCTACGGCTGCGTGGCCCTCACCCTGACCTACAGCGCCTACGTGGCCGAGGTCTTTCGCGCCGGCATCTACTCGGTGCCCAACGGCCAGATCCTCGCGGCGCGCTCACTCGGCCTGACCCACGGCACCATCATGCGCCGCGTGACGCTGCCCCAGGCCGTACGCACGGTCATCCCACCGCTGCTCAACGACTTCATCTCCCTGCAGAAGGACACGGCGCTCGTCTCGGTCCTCGGCGCCATCGAGGCGGCCCGCGCGGCCCAGATCTACGAGTCGACCGTCTTCAACGGCAGCGGCCTGGTGGTCGCCTCCCTGCTCTTCCTGGCGATCACCATCCCCCTCACCCGCTTCACCGATCGACTGCTCGACCGGGACCGGCGCCGACGACTGGCGAGCCTCTCGTGAGCGACGTCGTGCTCGACCTCGACCACGTCGTCAAGCGCTTCGGCGACAACGAGGTCCTCTCGGGCGTCTCGTTGTCCCTGCACCGCCACGAAGTGGTCTGCCTCATCGGAGCCTCGGGATCGGGCAAGTCGACGCTGCTGCGCTGCGCCAATCTGCTCGAGAGCATCGACGCAGGCACGATCACGTTGTTCGGCCAGTCGCTCAACGACGAGCGGATCGACCCCGACCTCGTGCGCCGCCACATCGGCATGGTCTTCCAGTCCTTCAACCTCTTCCCCCACCTGAGCGTGCTGGAGAACATCCTGCTCGGACCGGTGCGGGCCTTGAAGCGCGACCGCGACGAGGTCCGCGAGGAGGCGCTGGCGCTGCTGGAGCGCATTGGTCTGCGCGACCGGGCCCACGAGTTCCCCGACCGGCTCTCGGGCGGACAGCAACAGCGCGTCGCCATCGTGCGTTCCCTCGCGATGCGCCCGGCGCTTTTGCTACTCGACGAGGTGACGAGCGCGCTCGACCCCACGCTGGTCGGCGAGGTGCTCGACCTACTGCGCGACCTCGCGCGCAACGGCACCACGATGCTCATCGCCACCCACGAGATGAACTTCGCGCGCGACGTCGCGCGCCAGGTGGCCTACCTCGACCACGGGGTCCTCATCGAGCAGGGCACGCCCGAGCAGATCTTCACCAACCCGCAGCACGAGTCGACGCGGACCTTCCTCGAGCGAGTCCGTTAGGAGGCTTCGAGCGCGCGCAGTTCGGGCATCGCGAGAACCAGGTCGAACAACTCCTGGTCGCGGTCCCAGGTGAGATGGCTGCGGACCTTCTCTAACTCCAGCCACACCAGCACGTCGACCTCGGCGTTGGGCGCGAACTCCCCGTCGATCGAGGTCATCAGGTAGTAGGCGACGATCTTGGGCTTGCCCCGGCGGTGGGTGTAGTTAGTCGTGCCGACGAAGCGCGTGATGTCGCAGCGGATCCCGATCTCCTCGTAGACCTCGCGCAGCGCGCCCTGCTCGAAGGTCTCGCCCTCGTCGAGCTTGCCCTTGGGGAACGTCCAGTCGCCGCGCGCCTCGCGAAAGATGCACGCCACTTCGACCCCGCCGGTGCTCGCGTGTCGGGTCACGATGCCCCCCGCGGCACGGATGAGGTCATCGGGCGCGTCGAGGGGGACAATCAATTCGCCGCTCAAGAGGTGCACACCGGTAACGCTAGAGGATGGGTGACGACGGGCACAGTATTAACCCTACGGCTTTAGTCACAGTTTACGATTTCTTCCTAGAGTTGTGAAGATGTTGGCCACCACTCTGGCGTTGGGTTGGCGCCTGGCCATATTCCTGGCGGCCGGCGTCGCCGGAGGCATCGCCAACGGCATCGCCGGCGGGGGCACGTTCCTCACGTTCCCGACGCTGCTCGCGCTGGGCATCCCCGCGCTGCAGGCCAACGTCTCGACGTCGGTGGGCGTCGTGCCGAGCTACGCCGGGGGCATCCGCGGATTCCGCTTCGAGCTCGTAGCGCACCGAGAGCTCGTGCGATCACTCGTGCCGTCCTGCGTCGTCGGCAGCGCCGTGGGCTGCACCCTGTTGCTCACGGGATCGCCGACCACCTTTCGCCACGTGGTGCCCTGGCTCATCGGCGCGGCGACGCTGCTCTTCGCGCTGGCGCCGTTGATCACCAAGCGCTTGGCGCACGTCGACCACACCCACGGCGCGCGGCGCTGGGCCCTCTTCGCCGGGATCTTCCTCGCCTCGGTCTACGGCGGCTACTTCGGCGCCGGACTGGGCATCCTGCTGCTCGCCGTCATGGCGGTGTCGCTACCGCTCGAGATCCACGAGCTCCAGGGGATCCGCAGCCTGCTCTCGGTGATCATCAACCTCTTCGCGGCCATCATCTTCATCATCCGCGGCCACCTGGCCTTGGACGCCGTGTACATGTTGGCCGTCGGGGCCTTGATCGGCGGCTGGCTGGGAACCCTGTTGATCAAGCGGCTCTCGGCCACGGTCGTACGAACCCTGGTGATCGCCACGGGCTTCGCCACCACGCTCTACTTGGCGATCGGGAAATAGTGGACGAGTAGTTGATAATTTCACTAGGATTTGTGGGATGAAGCGCCTGTTCTCCTTCCCCAACCCGGTGAACGACGCCGCCGCGAGGACCGTGGCGCTCGGCGTTCTCACGATGTCGCTGGTCGCCTTCTTCACCGGCTGGGCGTGGATCTTGATCCCACTCACCTACGGCTTCGCCGCCCGCGTGGCGACCGGGCCCACGCTCTCGCCCCTCGGCCAGTTCGCCACGCGCGTGGCCGCGCCGCGGCTGCGCGCCTGGCAGAAGTTCGTCCCCGGTCCGCCCAAGCGCTTCGCCCAGACCATGGGCCTCGCCTTCAGCTTGAGCGCCACGATCGTCTGGTTGAGCGTCGGCTTCTCCAACGCCCGATGGATCCTGCTGGCGCTGGTCGGGGCCGCGTCGCTCGAAGGTCTGGCCGGCTACTGCCTCGGGTGCACGGTCTTCGCGTGGCTGATACGCGCTGGATGGATACCGGAGTCGATCTGCGTCGAATGCGCCGACCTTTCGACCCGTTACGCGAGGGCCGGCCACCCGACGACGTAAGAATTGTCTAACAGTTGGGTGAACGGTTGAGGGGCGGCGATTGCCCCTGACGAAACCTTCGTAGGCTGGGACCATGCGCCGTCGATACCTGCGAGCCCTCTGGCCGCTGCTCGCCCTGTCCGCCTCGCTCGTCGCACTCTCGCTGCCGGCGACGTCGGCCCAAGCGGTCGAGGCGCGCGTGCAGGTCGTTCACCCGGCGACCATCCCCTCGACCGACACGATCCTGCCCACTGCGACGACGACGGCCTTCGACGTCGCGCTGGCTCAGCCGCACCGGGCGGCCCTCACCTCCTTCATCGCCAGCCTCTCCGACACGGCCTCGCCCAACTATCACCGCTACCTCACCCCGGCCCAGTTCGGCGAGCGCTTCGGCGCCACCGCGGCGACGGTCGCCGCGGTCACCTCCTACTTCCGGGGCTACGGACTGCACGTCGGAGCCCTGAGCACCGGGCGCATCATCGTGAGCGTACGCGGCTCGACGTCGCAGATCGCGCGCGCCTTCGACGCGCCGGTCGCCACGGTGCGCCTGGCGCGCGGCACGATCGCGGCGCAGTTCACTTCAACGGCGACGTTGCCCGAACCCATCGGGCACGACGTCGTCGGCGTGGCCGGTCTCAGTTCCGTCGTGCCGCTCACGAGCGACGCGATTATCAACCACGACGTCGCGCACGCCACGGGCGCCACCTCCTGCGCCGGCGCCAGCGACGGCGCGAGTGCGTCGAGCACGGTGCCCAACAACCTGGGCGGCTACACCCTCCAGCAGGAGGCGCAACTGTACGGCCTCGACACCGCCTACGCCGCGGGCGACACCGGTGTGGGCCAGACGATCGGCATCTACGAGCTCGGCACCTACGACCCCAGTGACGTCGCCACCTACTACAGCTGCTACGGCATCACGACGAACCCCACCACGATCAACGTCGACGGCGGCGCGAGCGGCGCCTACAGCGACGAGGCGACCATGGACGTCGAGCAGACGGCGGGCCTGGCGCCCGGTGCCAACATCGAGGTCTACGCCGGGCCGAACTCCGGCAACGGGCCGACCGACATCTACACCCAGATGGCCGACGACGACACCGCGACGATCCTGACGACGTCGTGGGGCGACTGCGAGGTCGACCCCTCCAACGACCCCCAGGCCGAGGAGCCGATCTTCGAGCAGATGGCCGCCCAGGGCCAGACGATGATCGCCTCGGCCGGTGACGAGGGCTCCTCGGACTGCAACGGCATCACCAACAACGACCCGGCCGTGGACGACCCGGCCTCCCAGCCCTACGTGACCGGCGTCGGTGGGCTGACGGTCACGAACATCACCGGTCCCGTCGAGACGGTCTGGAACGACGGCACCAACAGCGGCGGCGGCGCGAGCGGCGGCGGCCAGTCCCAGATCTGGTCACGGCCCTCCTGGCAGCAGGCGCCGGGCATCACCGCGTCGGACACCATGCGCATGGTGCCCGACCTCTCGGTGATCGGCGACCCCGACACCGGTTTCGTGCAGTACTTCACGGGTTCGGCCGGCGGATTCTGTCACCGTTCCTGCTCCGGCGGCTGGGGCACCATCGGGGGCACCTCGATCAGTTCCCAGCTGGTCGGCGGGCTGATCGCGGTGTCGGCGCAGTTCTGCGGGGTGAGCCGGCTGGGCTTCATCAATCCGACCCTCTACGCCATGGACCAGTCGGGCGTCGGCTTCACCGACGTCACGACGGGCAACAACGACCTCTTCGGCGAGGGGGTCTACAGCGCCGGGGTCGGCTACGACATGGCCTCCGGACTGGGCAGCCCCGACGCGGGCTTCATCACCGGCATCTGCCCGGCGCCGATCGACGTCGCCAACGGCTCGCTCACCCCGCTGTCGGTGACGCCGTCGGTGGGCGGCACCCGTCCGGCGACCCTCACGCTGACCCTCAAGGACGCCAACGGCAGCCCGCTCGTCAACACCCTGGTCGACGTGGTCGCCAGCGCCGCCAGCGGCACCATCGTGATCGACGCTGACAACTCGAGCAGCACGGGCAGCGGCGCCGCCACCTACGACATCACCACCAACGCCCAGGGCGTCGCGACCATCACCGTCTCGACGACGGTGCCCGGACCGGTCGTGGTGAAGGTCGAGTACGAGACCCAGACCCTCTACAGCTCGACGCTCACCTTCTCCAACGCCAACTCCAAGTCGTCGGCCACGACGCCGAGCGCACCCTCCATCGCGCGCCTGCGCGCCGTCGTCGGCGGATTCAACCTCGTCGTGCGACCGCCCGCCACCAGTGGCGGCAGCGCCGTCACCGCGTACCAGTACTCCCTCAACGGCGGCGCGACGTGGATCACCTTCTCTCGGGCCACCCGGTCGGTCACCATCACGACGTTGGCCCGGGGCCGGCGCTACAGCGTGAGCGTTCGGGCCCGCAACGCCAGCGGCCCGGGAGCGAGATCGCCGTCGACGTTCGTGACCACGCTCGTCTAACGCGGTGCGGCATCACACGTCGCGGCGGCGTGGCGTCACCTAATCAGCAAGACCCCCCGTCCTAGACTTTGGCAGGGGGACCGAGACGACGTGGGTGCAGACCCAACCGAAGGGCGCGCGTGAAGCTGCAACCATTACGGACTATGGCGAACGCACTGGTCGCCGGCACCATGCTCACCGTACCGCTCTCGATCGCCACCTCCACCTCCAACACGGCCGGCCTGCCGCTCTATCAGTTCGTCGACTCCGGTTCGGGCCTGCTGCCGTGGAACGCCGTCTCCCTAGAGAGCTCGATCGAGAACACCACGATGCTCGGCGGTCCCCACACCGCGAGCGCCGGCGGCGCGAGCGCGCTGGCCTACCAGACGACGACCGGGGACATCGCGCTCTACGTGCACAACGCCGACGGGACCACGCAGTTCGTCGACCTCTCCCAACAGGTCGCCACCCCCGCGCCGGGTGACGACCCCGTGCCCTTCTTCGACCCCACCGGGGCCGTCGACGTGGTCTACGTCTCGAGCACCGGTCACGTCATCTTGATCACGCCCAACTACACGATGGGCGCGCGCTCCGCGCGCCTCGTCGCGGCCCCGGCCTACGTCGTGACCGACCTCAGCGCCGTGAGCGGCGTGACGGCCGCCACCGGACTGCCCAGCGCGCAGGTGAGCGGCGAGACGGGTTTCGTCGCGGTGCTCTCGACGAGCAACAACCTCGAGGTGATCCCGCTCGCGTGGCGGGCCAACAGCGCCGTGCCGAACGTCGCGACGGCGGCCAACGTCTCGTCACTGACGGGGACGGGCACCTCCTCGAGCGACCCGGTCGCCCTGGCCAGCGCGACGAAGTCGTTCGTCGCCATCTCCTCGAGCGGCGCGCTGGAACTCTTCAGTGACGTCAGCACCTCGTCGAGCGCCTGGACGGTCCTCAACCTCAGCGCCGCCACGTCATCGCCGGCCCTGGCCGCAGGACTGACCACCATCTCGACAGCCAACGAGCTCTACGTGGCCGGCCTCAGCGCCAGCGGCGCCGTCGAACTTTTCAGCGCCCCGATCTCGCTGCTGGGGGGCAACCTCGCCCCCCGGGCCGCGCCAACGACCACGACGACCGTGTCGCCGTCGGGCTGGAGTGTCACCAACGTCACCGGCGCCACGGCCAACGGCCCGCCGCTCGGCGGGCAGATCTACCTCGGCGCCACGTCGAGCCAGATCTCGATCGCCGGACAGGCCCAGGACTGGGGCGACCTCTTCGTCTTCTCGAGTCTCGGGCCGTCGTCACCGTGGACCGCGACCAACGTCTCGGTGACGGCGACCAACGCCGCGCGCACCG
>JBEKKW010000029.1:0-23712 GCA_050010495.1 Acidimicrobiales bacterium | reverse complement strand
CCGAGCCCATGCTCAATGTGCTGCGCATGCACCGTGACGCCTCGCACCTCATCGACGCGCTCAAGGCGCCGGCCGACATCCTCGACGCGGCCCAGCAGGCCTGGGAGGAGGCCGTGGAACTGGGGGCGCGCCACGGCGTGCGCAACGCGCAGGCCTCGGTCCTCGCTCCGACGGGCACCATTGGATTGCTGATGGACTGCGACACCACCGGCATCGAGCCCGACCTCGGGCTGGTGAAGTTCAAGAAGTTGGTCGGCGGGGGCAACATGTCGATCGTCAACCAGACCGTGCCGCGCGCTCTACGCACGCTCGGCTACGACGAGGACGAGGTCGCGGCCATCGTCGAGTACATCGACCTGAACAAGACGATCATGGGCGCGCCCGCCCTGCGGGCCGAGCACCTCTCGGTCTTCGCGTGCTCGATGGGCGACAACACCATCCACTACCTCGGTCACGTCAAGATGATGGGTGCGGTCCAGCCGTTCATCTCGGGAGCGATCTCCAAGACCGTGAACATGCCCGAAGACGCCACCATCGAGGACGTCGAGAACCTCCACCTCGACGCCTGGCGCCTGGGGGTCAAGGCCGTGGCGATCTACCGCGACAACTGCAAGGTCGGCCAGCCGCTCTCGACGGCGAAGAAGGACGGTGATGAGTCGTCGTCATCGGTCACCGCGACCGATTCGGTCGCCGCCGAACTGTTCACGAAGATCGCCAAGCTCGAGACGGAGTTGGAAGTGGCCAAGCACGTCGGCGCGCAGGTCGTCGTCGGCGCGGTGCGCGAGCGCCTGGCCCGTCGGCGCACCTCGTCGACCTTCCGATTCCGCGTCGCGGACTGCGAGGGGTACGTCACGGTGGGCGAATACGAGGACGGTCGTCCCGGCGAGGTCTTCATCCGAGTCTCCAAGCAGGGTTCGACGCTGGCGGGGATCATGGACGCCTTCTCGATCTCGATCAGCCTTGGTCTCCAGCACGGCGTGCCGCTGGCGACCTACGTGTCGAAGTACGTGAACATGAAGTTCGAGCCGTCGGGGATGACCGACGACGCCGACCTGCGCATCGCGACCTCGCTGGTCGACTACATCTTCCGTCGTCTGGCGCTCGATTACCTGAGCTACTCCGAGCGCGAGGAGTTGGGCATCCACTCCACGAGCGAGCGCATCCAGCCCACGCTGCCCGAGGTGGTCGAGCAGTCGACGCCGAGCGTCGGGTTGAGCCAGCCGACGTTGGCCGCGGACGGGCCGGGCGTCTCGTCGGCCGGCGTGCGAGAGCACGACGCCCCCCTGTGCTACCAGTGCGGCAACGTCATGCAGCGGGCCGGATCGTGCCACGTCTGCCCTAGCTGTGGAGCCACGAGCGGCTGCTCGTAGTATTGACTTGCAACGCAAGGTACCGAGTGGTATCTTGTGGCGCATGATACAAACAGACGGACGGCGTAGCCAATTGCTCCGAGGCGTCCTGGACCTCTGCCTGCTCGCCGTGATCGGTGAGGGACCGGTCTACGGCTACGAAATGACCAAGCGATTGCGCTCTCGCGGCATGTCGATCGTGGGCGAGGGCTCTATCTATCCACTGCTGGGCCGGTTGGAACGTGACGGCCTGGTCGCGACGCGGCGAGAGGCCAGCAACGGGGGTCCTCCGCGCAAGTACTACAGCCTCTCCTTAGAGGGAAGGCAATCTCTCGAGACAGGCGTGACGGAGTGGATCGCAGCGCGCGACGCCATCGATCGCGCCCTCGATTTGATGAAAGTGGAGGTAAGCCATGATTGAATTCGTCGAGGAGTGTCGACGGGAGTGGAAGCGGCTCGGTGTTCCTGATCCCATTGCCAACGAAATGGCGCTCGACCTGACGGCGGACATCGAGGAGGCCGAATCCGACGGTGGCTCCGCCGAAGACGTTCTGGGGAACAGCCTCTTCGACCCTCGGCGCTTCGCCGCGGCCTGGGCGAGTGCTCGAGGAGTTACCTCGCCGCCCATCCCCGTCGATCCCTTCACGCCGTTCCCTCGCAATCGCCGCCCTTGGTTCCGACCGGCAGTGATCGCGGCCCTGTCACTCTTTGGGCTACTGACGGCTCTCGCGGCTGCGGCGTTGCTCATCGGTCGTCACGGCGTCGCGGTCGCCGCCACGATTGGCCGTCGTGTGGTGCTGCCACCACCTCAATGGTTCGGGCCGGCCATGCACCCGATTCAGAGGTTCGTTTCGGGTCCCACGTTTTCCTCACAGAACTTCGGCCCCTTCGCCCTGCTCGCATTAGTGATGTTCGTTGCCTGCCTGGTGACCCTTGCTTTCGTCGTCGTGTACTGGACATCGGGGCGAGGTCGCGATTCGAAGCGATTGTTTTGATGGGCGACCGCCTCTGAACGGTTGGGTTATGGCGACCTACCACGCGCGGGACGATCGATGAGACGCGTCACCTAGTCGGTGAGGTGCCCGTGCATCTCGCAAACGACTTGACACCTGGCGGCGGCTCCACTTCGATAAATGACTCGACGTACCATTTGAAGCCGAGTGGTCGATGACCGCTCGGATCGAAAGGACGAGGGCCATGGGCGAGCGAGCTGTATCGGTGCTGGGTCTGGGCTGGATGGGGGCGGCGCTCGCGAACACGTTGGTCCGCGAGGGTCACGACGTCACCGTGTGGAACCGCACGGCGCATAAGGCGAGACCCTTCGAGGGTCGGGCCCACGTGGCCCGCACGGTACGGGCCGCCGTCGAGGCCAGCGACGTCATCTTCGTGTGCCTACTGAACTACGAGGCCTCCGACGAACTGCTGCGCGAGGCGGACGTCGCGGCCGCGCTCTCGGGCAAGACGTTGGTGCAGTTCTCCTCCGGCACCCCCGCGCGGGCCCGCGAGGCGGGGGAGTGGGCGCGCCGCCACGGCCTGTCCTACCTCGACTGCACGATGTCGGCCGGCCCCCAGCACGTGGGCAGCGCGCTCGGCACCTTCTATTACACCGGAGCGCTCGAGGTCTTCGAAAGCGTGCGGGAGGTGATCACGCCACTCGTCGGCACCAGCACTTACTGCGGTGAGGAGTTGGGCTACGCGGCGGCCCTGGACTTCGCCCATCTCGGAGCCTTCACCGGACTGATGACGGTGCTGGGTAGCGTCGTCGCCCTGCTCGACGCCGAAGGGGTCGCGTTGGAGGACTTCCTGCCCACGGTGTCGTTCCTCGACCGTGAGTTTCTCGAGGGCGTCGTCGAGGCGATCAGCGAGGAGCGCTACCCGTCGGGACGGGCGGCCCTGACCACGTGGAAGGCCTGGGCCGACCAGTTCGTGAGCAGCGCCCGCGACGCCGGCGTCGACGACGGGGTCGCCAGGCTCGTACGCGACTCCCTCGCCGTCGCGGTCGAGCGGGGCCACGGGGGCGAGGACATCTACGCGGTCTTCTCCGCCTTCAGTCCTTCTCGCTAGTTTCGAACCTCGCTCGCTCTTCGGCGGCCGCGTCGAGCGCGGTGCGAGAGGTTCGTTCGAGTGGCTCAGTCCTGTTTGGCGTAGTCGGCCATGCCCGAGAAGTCGAGCACGACGCAGGGCTCATCCCCGATCGTCCACCCGTCGTGGCCGGCGGGGATCGACACGACGTCGCCGGCGCCGATCTCGAGCTGGGTGCCGTCGTCCATCAAGATGATCTGGCGGCCCGAGAGCACGTAGCCCATGTGCGCCGCCTGGCAGCTGTCGGTGCCGGCGATCGGCTTGACGTTCTGCGACCACTTCCAGCCCGGCTCGAACGTGGCCCGTCCCACGACCCCGCCCCCGATATGGATGAGCTCGACCTGACCCTTGCCCTGGAACGGCCGGGTCTCGTCAGCCTGTTCGAAATCCCTGCGTTCTACCTCCATCGCGCTACCCCCTTTACGTTTTACATTGTGAAGTTTTGACCGGGATACTAGGACCGATTTGAAAAGAATTCCAGCGCGTTGCGTTGCTTTGCGTCCGGAGTGATGCGGAGACGGCACCGATGACGAAAGTAGAGTTCGATTCATGACCGAGGCGGCCACCGCGTTCACGCTGTCCACGGTGTTCGGGTGCCGTTGTCGCGCGGGCGCCCAGGATTGGGTGCGAACCCGATGATGGCTAATCACCGGGCCCCACTGTTCGCCGAACCCCTGGCGGCCAAGGTGCCCGAGATCACCGTGATCTTCTGGGTGATCAAGATCCTGACCACCGCGGGCGGGGAGGCCGCGTCGGACTACCTGGCGCTGCACAACAAGGTGGTGGGCGGGGCGATCGAGATCGCG
Organism: Acidimicrobiales bacterium; assembly: GCA_050010495.1. Taxonomy (GTDB): domain Bacteria; phylum Actinomycetota; class Acidimicrobiia; order Acidimicrobiales; family RAAP-2; genus RAAP-2. The sequence goes on along the minus strand of JBEKKW010000029.1, from coordinate 19,475 downwards.
GTGCTCTGCGTGGCACTCTTTCTCCAGTTTCGGGTGCGGCGATACTCGGCGCCCCAGTACTGGTTTCTCGCGTACGCCATCGCGACGGCCGGCACGGGGATCGCGGACACCATGCACCTCACGATCGGCTTGCCGTACTCGGTGACGACGGCCTTCTGGGCCATCGTGCTCGCGGTCGTCTTCTGGTACTGGCAGCGCAGCGAGGGCACGCTCTCGATCCACAGCATCGTCACGCGCCGACGCGAGCTCGACTACTGGGCGACGGTCTTCGCGACCTTCGCACTCGGCACGGCGCTCGGCGACTTCACGGCGACCGCGCTACACCTGGGTTACCTCGGCTCGGGCATCCTCTTCGCGGTCCTGATCACCCTGCCGTGGATCGCCTGGCGGCGTTTCCGGGCCAACGACATCGCGGCCTTTTGGACGGCGTACGTGCTCACCCGTCCCCTGGGGGCCTCCTTCGCCGACTACTTCAGCAAGGCCCGGGACCTCAGTGGTCTCAATTACGGCGACGGCCCGACGGCGCTCGTGCTGGCCCTCATCCTGGTCGTGCTCGTGACCTACGTGGCGGTGGTGCGCCGCGACATCCAACCACCGGCCCAACGGGCCTGAGTCAGCGGTTTTTCACTGGGTTTATGCCCAACGAAACGGGGCTCTCGTAGCTCTAAAAGATTACTAATTAGGTCTTGTATTAATTATGACTATCCAGATAGGGTTTAACGTAATTAGCCCAATCGATACGAGGCCCCGAGTGACGACCACCACGAACGCCCTGACCGCCGAAGAGGAGTTCAAGGCCGCGAGCGATCACCTGCGAGGAGACCTAGCGCGCGAGCTCCGCGAGTCGCCGGGCAAGGTCTCGGATTCCTCGGGCCACCTGCTCAAATTCCACGGCATCTACGCCCAGGACAACCGGGACGTTCGCCGGGAGCGGGCCCTGGCCGGCGAGACGCTCGACTATATCTTCATGATCCGGGTGGCGATTCCGGGCGGGAGACTCACGCCCGAGCAGTGGCTAGCCCTCGACACCGTCTCGGGCGACATCGCCGACGGCACGATCCGCCTCACCACCCGCCAGGCGGTGCAGTTCCACGGCGTCGCCAAGCAGGGTCTTCGCCCGCTGGCCTTCGCGCTCGACGCCCACCTGATGACCTCCTTCGGGGCCTGCGGCGACGTGGTGCGCAATACGGTGCTCTGCCCGCAGCTCAACGTGAACGGGACCGACCCGCGACTTCGTGAGCTAGCCAACGAGATCTCCAAGGCCTTCAAACCGCGAACGAACGCCCACTGGGAGATCTTCGTCAACTCCGACCTGGCGGCGTCGCGCGAGGAACCGTCCGAACACGAGTTCTACGGTTCGACCTACCTGCCAAGAAAGTTCAAGATCGCCATCGCGCACCCGGGCGAGAACTGCGTCGATGTCTACGCCCAGGACATCGGCCTGGTGCCGGCCACCCACGAGCAGCTCGGCGACGGATTCACGGTGCTGGTGGGTGGGGGGCTGGGCCACGCCTACGCCGAGGCCGACAGCTTCTCGCGCCTGGCCGACCCGCTGACCTTCGTCACGTACGACGAGGTCGAGGAGCTGATCGCGGCGGTCCTGGCGACCTACCGCGAGCTCGGCGACCGCACCAATCGCCGCCGCGCCCGGATGAAGTACGTCGTCGCGGACCTCGGCATCGAGAACTTCACCCACGAGGTCGAGCTGCGCTACGGCCGGCGCCTCCGCGGCGCGGTACCGGTCGCGCTCGGTGAGGCCGACGACCACTTGGGCTGGCGACGTCTGGACGACGGCACCCATCAGGTCGGCGTGCGCGTGGGCGCCGGTCGCGTGCGCGACGACGCCGAAGGACCGCGACTGCGCAGTGCGCTGCGAACGATCGCCCAGCGCTTTGACGTCACCTACGTGATCACGGCCCAGCAGGACATCCTCATCTCTCGCATTCCTGACCATGACCGCGACGCGATCGACGAGATCTTGGCGTCGCACCGGGTCCGCGGCGTCGCGGAGTTGGGCTTGGTCGAGCGCTCCGCGCTGGCCTGTCCGGCCCTGCCGACCTGCGGCCAGGCCCTCACCGAAGCCGAACGGGCGCTGCCCGGCATCGTGCAACGGGTGCAGGTCGAGCTGGACGGGTCCGGCAACGCCAAGCGCCGTCTGCAGCTGCGCATGACGGGCTGTCCCAACGGGTGCGCCCGTCCGGCCGTGTCCGAGGTGGGCATCGTCGGGCGGACCAAGAACACCTACGACCTCTATCTCGGTGGCGGTCCGCGCGGTGACCGGCTCGCGACGCTCTACCAGGAGAAGCTGAAGCTCGACGAGATCCCCTCGGTGCTGCGCCCCCTGCTCGATCGCTGGAAGAGCGAAGGTCGGGCGGACGAGTCCTTCGGTGACTTCTTCACCCGGGTGGGCCCGTGAGCGTCTACCTCGTCGGGGCCGGTCCGGGGGCGCCCGACCTCTTGACGTTGCGGGCCGCCCGTCTTATCGCGCAGGCCGACGTCGTCGTCTTCGACCGCCTGATCGATCCGGCGGTGCTGGAGCTGGCTCGCGCGAACGCCGAACTGATCGACGTCGGCAAGCGACCGGGACACTCGAACGCCCAAGACCTCATCAACGACCTGCTCATCGCGCTGGGCCGCTCGCGCGGGCTCGTGGTGCGCCTCAAGGGTGGCGACCCCTACGTCTTCGGTCGTGGCGGCGAGGAGTTCGAGGCGCTGGTCGACGCCGGCGTATCCTGTGAGGTCGTGCCCGGGGTCAGTTCGGCCTTCGCCGCTCCGCAGGTGGCCGGTATCCCGGTGACCCACCGGGGCCTCAGCCACGGCGTGACCGTCGTCACCGGCCACGCCGCCGAAGGGGCGGCCGTTGATTTTCGCCGCCTCGCCAATCCCGACGTCACCCTCGTGGTCCTGATGGGGGTCCAGCGCCGCGCCTCGATCGCCGCGGAGCTGATCGAGGGCGGACTGGACGAGACGACCCCCGTCGCGGTCGTCGAACGGGCCCACCAGGAGGACCAGCGCGTCCAACGCGGAGCGCTGATCGACTTGGCGAGCATGGACGTCGCCAGTCCGGCGGTTCTCGTCATCGGCGCCGTCGCTCGGCTCGAGCTGTCGGCCCTGGCCGGCCTCGCCAACTCGGCGGTGCGGTGATGTTCCCGTTGGCGCTCGACCTGCGTGGTCGACGGGTGCTGGTGATCGGCGCGGGTCGGGTGGGCGCGCAGAAGGTGGCGCAGTTGCGCGACGGCGGCGCGCGGGTGTCGGTGATCACGAGCGCCGTCACGGGTGATCTCGGCGACGTCGAGTCGCTCAGCGTTCGTCCGTACCAGCGCGGCGACCTCGCGGGTGCGTTCCTCGTCGTCTCGGCGACGGGCGACCCCGCCGTCAACGACCGTGTCGTCGAGGAGGCCAACGAGCGCAACGTCCTGCTCAACGTGGTCGACGACGTCGAACGCTCCAATTTCTTCTTCACCGCCGTGCACCGCGACGGCGACGTCGTCGTGTCGGTCTCGACCGAGGGTGCGTCACCGGCACTCGCCCAATGGGTGCGCAACACGGCCGTCGCCGCGCTGCCGTCGAACCTCGAGAGTGTGGCGAGGCGCCTGCGGGCCGAGCGCGACGCCGTGCACGCACGGGGAGCCAGCACGGAGGACATCGTGTGGATGCCGAGGGTCCAGGAACTGATCGACGAGGAACTGATCGACGAGGAACTGATCGAGCAGGAGCGGTCGTCGTCGCGCTGACGATATCGAGAGTTGTGGCGACGTAGTCATTCGACGTCGATGGCGATCGACCAATGTAATCAACGGCGAGCGGCTTCAATTCACAGGACATTCACAGCGTCACGAGGTCAATGAGGTCATTTCTCCTGGCAAAGATGGTAAAACTGAAGTGACAACCGAAGTGCAGTGGTGCACCGTGGCCCCGCGCCACGTTGTGCGATCGGCTGCCGACGACGCAACACAAGGGGGAAGCATGTCAGGAACTCGCAACGTACGCATCGGCGCGATGGCGGTCGTCATGGCCGTGGGTTTGATGGCCGGAGGTGTCTTCGGCGTCGGCGTGGCCAGTGCGAAGACGACGCCGAAGGTCGTGGTCAAGCCGGCCCTCAACCTGCACAACGGCGAGACGGTGGTCGTCTCCGGTTCGGGATTCAAGGCGGGCGACACCGTGTATATCGTCGAGTGTCTGATCAAGGCCAAGGGCCAAGCCGGCTGCAACACCGGTTCGGGCATCCCGCCGTACGCGACGGTCAGTTCGACCGGAACCTTCTCCGGCGTCAAGATCAAGGTCACCACGGGCAAGGTGGGCAACGGCACGTGCGGCACCAAGGCGTCGAACCTGAAGGCCTGCGCCGTGAGCGTCGGCAACGCGACCGGTGGCGACACCGGGGTCGGACCGATCACCTTCCGAGCCGTCAAGTAGCCGTTTCACACCTCGTTAGCCAGACCGCCTCTCTGGCGGTCGGTCCGCTGGTGCCCACGTGCGTGCCCGGTGCTCGCCGCGACGCGACAGAAGTGCGCCACGGCCATCGCCCGCGAATAGATTAAGCGCAGGGCATATTTTCATTGAAGTCACCGCGGTGAGTATGCACGGCGGCCGTCGGGTGGCCTGCGTGGCCGGGATGTCGGATGGTGAAAGGGAGTATGAGCGACGAGCGCGGATCGGCGGTGACGGAGGCCAGTCCCCGTGAGGGCACGCGCGCGTCGCGGATCCGGGCCCTGTGGCCGCACCTCGGCTTCTCGGCGCTGCTCTCCATCCTCTTCCTCACCTTCCTCGACAACACCGTCATCAGCGCGGTGCTGGCGAACGTCCAGTCCCAACTGCACGAGGGCGTGAGCGACCTGCAGTGGGTGGTCGGCGCCTACGCGTTGACCTTCGCCAGCCTCATGCTCATCAGCGGTTCCCTGAGCGACAACTTCGGACGCAAGAAGGTGATGCTGATCGGCGTCGCGATCTTCTGCGTCGGCTCGATCGTCTGCGCATTGGCGTACTCGTCGGACGTGCTGGTGATCGGGCGCGTGATCATGGGCGTCGGCGCCGCGGCGTCGGAGCCGGGAACCCTGTCGATGATCCGTCATATCTACCCCGACCACAAGCGCCGGGCCCGGGCGCTCGGCGCGTGGGCCGCGGTGTCGGGACTGGCGCTGGCCATGGGTCCAGTGCTGGGCGGCGCGCTGACCGGCTTTTGGACCTGGCACGCCGTCTTCTGGTTCAACCTGGTCTTTGGCGGGTTGGCCTTCGTGGCCGCCGCCGTTGCGCTGCCCGAGAGCTCCGACCCCACGCGCAAGACGCCCGACTTCGTGGGGTTCGCGTTGTGCGCGCTGACCCTGGCCACGGCCACCTTCGCGACCATCGCGGGCGAGACCGAGGGCTATCGCTCGAGCAGCATCGTCACGCTCTACTGCGTGAGTGTGATCGCGCTGGCCATCTTCATCTACTACGAGCGCGACGCCAAGAATCCCATGCTTAACCTCAACTTCTTCAAGCGCCGGCCCTTCGCCGGCTCGACGTTCGTGGCCTTCGCGAGCTACTTCTCGATCTTCTCGATCTTCTTCTTCGTCGCGCTCTACCTCGAGGTGGTGGCCATGTCGGGCGACTACCGCCTGGCCGAGGACTTCCTGCCGCTGCTGGGCGGCATGATGCTGGCCTCGATCTTCACCGGCCGCTGGGTCGGCATCGTCGGCAGCCGCGTGCCCATGATGACCGGATGCCTCGTGGCGGCCGTCGGTGTCGCGTTGACCGACTGGATCATCGGTCCGGGCGCCGGGCTCGCCACGGTGGGCTGGACCATGGGCATCGCGGGCATCGGCTTTGGCATCATCGTGGTGCCCGTCACGTCGACGGCCCTGACGAACATCCCGGCGGCCAACTCGGGCATGGCCGCCTCGGCGACCAACACCAGCCGCGAGCTCGGCGCCGTCGCCGGCGTCGCCATTCTCGGATCCATCGTGAATGGTCAGCTGACCGTCAACCTCACCCACCGTCTGGCCGCCGTCGGCATCCCGCCGCCCGATCGGGCCCTGGTGATCACGGCCATCACGACCGGCACCATCAGCCAACAGGAGAAGGCCCTCGCCGGGCACTCGAGCGCCGCGGTGCAACACATCATCCACGTGGTGGTGAAGGCGGCCTACGCCGCCTTCACCAACGGGCTCAATCTCGCGCTCACGATCTCGTGCGCCCTGTTGCTCGCCTCGGCGCTCGTCGCGTACCTCACCGGCACCCGCGAGGGCGGCGCCTCGCTGATCGTCTACGGCGAGACCGTTCCCGAGCGCCGCGCGACACCGCGCACCTAGCGCACCGCGACGTCGGTACCGTCCTCGCGGGCACTGAGTCTCCGGCGCAGGCGCAGCATCAGCGCCGAACCCAACAGCGTCGACCCACCGATGAACAGTGGCCAGTAGTCGGCCCAGTGCTCACTGAAGAAGAAGGCCGTGAACGCCGGGGCCAACGTACTCGAGAGCCCCCACGTGATCCCGGAGGCGGCGTTGTAGCGCCCGCGCAGGTGCTCCGGAGCGAGCTCGTTGACGAGGGCCGGGCCGATGGGCGACATCATCGTCTCACCGACGGCGAAGACCGCCATGGCGACACAGAGCGAGATCACGGCCACGGCCGGGCTCAGGTGGATCGAGAGCGCCAGGACGAGCCAGAAGACGAACCAGAGCAGCCCGGCTCCGGCCATGACCCGCGTGCGGCTGCGGCCCTGGACCTTGTTGAGGATGAAGAGTTGGGTCGCCACGATGGTCGAGGTGTTGAAGAAGAAGATCACACCGATGACGTGCACCGAGAGGTGCAGGGTGTTGACGACGAAGAGGCTGAAGCCGGCCTCCTGGGATCCGTAGCCGCCGATCAGCATGACCAGCGACGCCAGGACGAAGTAGACGAGGCGGTGGTCCTTCACGACCTCGCGCCAGCCCTCGGCGCGCGTCGCGGGATCCTCGCGGTGCTCGGGTCCGGTTCGACCGAAGGGCCACAGGCTCAGGTAGAGCCCGCCGACGCCGACGCAGACGCCGGCGTTGAGCAGGTAGAGCACGCTGAAGGTGACGGGGTGGTGCAGGTCGACGATGGTCGCCGAGATCAGCCCTCCGAACCCGATGCCGAGGTTGACCAGCATGAAGTTGATGCCGAAGGCCCGCTGACGGTGCTCCTCGGGCACGATCCGGCTCAGCAGGGTGGTGCCCGGTCCCCAGGCCCCGCCGCCCACGATCGCCAGCAATAGCGCGGCGCACACGACCTGGGGGGTCTGGCGGGCGAAGGCCCACAGCACCAGTGCACCGGCCTGGACGAGCAGCTCGGGCACGATGACGGCCACCGGCCCGACCCGGTCCACCAGCGTGCCCAAGAGCCCTGCGGAGACCAGGCCGACCAGCGCGGTCGCGACCAGCAACAGTGAGGCGAAGGCGATCGAGAAGTGACGCACATCATGCAGGTACACGACGAAGAGCGACAGCGTGAGGCCGAAGCCCACGCAGCTGAGCACGGTGCACAGGTAGAACCGACGCAGCGGCCGGGTGACGACGGCGCGAAAGTCCGGGGGCACCAGTGTCGAGAAGAGTTGCACCGAAGTGAACGCTAGTCACGGGCATGACCACTCTTTCACAAGATGGCAAAGTGCATGAAACTCTTTTCCAGTTCCCATCCGGGGGGCGTTACGCTTGTGGTGAGGGCGGGGTTACTCCGACCGGAAGGTTCACCATGGTCCTGAAGCGATTACCAAAGAGTGGCACCGATCTCTTGACGGAAATCGCCCCCGATGTGGAACGACTCTTCAATCGCCATCTCGAGGCGCCGCGCCTGTGGTTCCCGCACGAGCAGATCGACTGGGGCCAGGGGGAGAACTTCGCCGACCATCCCTGGTCCGAGGAGAATTACCCGCTCGACGCCGGCGTGCGCAGTTCGATCTACGTGAACCTCTTGACCGAGGACAACCTGCCGTACTACACGAACTCGCTGCTGGCCCACGCCCCCTCGGGCCACCCGATCCTCGACTGGAACCACCAGTGGACGATGGAGGAGAACCGCCACGCGATGGTGATGCGGGACTGGGTGCACATCACGCGCTGCATCGACCCGGTGATGCTCGAAGAGGGCCGTCGGGTGCAGATGTTCAAGGCGATCGTGCCCCATCCCGAGACGCTGGCCGACCTCATCTGCTACGTCTCCTTCCAGGAGCGGGCCACCCAGATCGCGCACCGCAACACCGGCGCGCACCTGCCCAAGTTCGACAAGATGGGCCGCAACGTCCTGGCGCTGATCGCCGGCGACGAGACCAAGCACTACCTCTTCTACCGCGACCTCGCGCTGGCGGCGTTCGCCATCGACCCGTCGGCGATGATGATCGCGGCGGCCCGTCAGGCGAGCAACTTCGCGATGCCCGGCACCGGCATCCCCAACTTCACCCGTCACGCCGTGCGCATCGCCCGCGAGGGCATCTACGGGCTGAGCCAGTTCCTGAAGGACGTGCTCGATCCAGTGTTGCAACTCTGGGACGTGGACCACCTGGCCGGGCTGTCGCCGGAAGCCGAGCGGGCCCGAATCGACCTGCAGGCGGCCATCGTGAAGCTGACGGCCACCGTCGAGCGCATGGCCCAACGCATCAACGGCACTGCGGCTGTCCTCACCTAGTCCCGTGCCGCCTTATCGGGCGGGCCGTTACCTTGACGACGCCAAGAGGATGGCCGCACGGGCGTAGTCCGCGACGTTGAGCGAGGCGATTGAATCGAGTTCGAACCAGGCGGCGTGATCGGTGGTGCCGTGCACCTCGTGTTTGAGCTCGCCGCCGGCGAGCTCAACCGTGAAAAGTATGCGCACCGTATGCACGCGGTCTCCGTTGTCGCGGTGGCGTACGTCGCTGGTGACGCCGAGCAACTGCGGTGAGCGCACCACGAGACCTGTCTCTTCGAAGAACTCGCGCACCAGCGTGTCCTCGGGGGCCTCACCGAAGTCGATGCCGCCGCCGGGCAGCCACCACAGGGGAGGGTCGTGGCGGGGATTGCTCGAACGCACCAGGGCGACTCGGTCCTCGTGCACGAGCACGCCGTAGGAGCGCACGCTGGTGTGCTGCTTGCTCATGGACACCTTCCTGGAACGCTCGCGGCGCCCGGCCGCGTGCCGGGAGGGCCCCCCGTCGCCGTTTCTCGCCACTGCGATAGTAGGCCGACGGGGCTCGACGCCGCGCCGGGGCGTACCGGACGCCCGACGCTCGGTCAGTCGTGTTAAGCATGGCAGCGGAGAAGTGTGCGGAGACGAACTGGTCGGTCGGGGCCGCGGCGCCCGCCGGCGAGGGACCCTCGTACCGAAATGTAGGGGGCACCTATGAACGATCCGTCATCCACCGTCAAGTCACCGCTGGCCGAACCGGCACTAGAGGTGTCCGCGCCCGACGTGGTGGACCGCTCGACCTGGCAGAGCAACGTCGATGCGATGTGGGTTCGCGAGAAGGCCCACACCCGAGCCGGCGACGCGATCGCCGCGGCGAGGCGGCGCCTGCCCATGGTCGAGGTGGACCCCTCGACGACGGTGGTCGGCCCGCGGGGGGCGGTCCCGCTCATCGACGTGTTCGAAGGTCGTCGTCAGCTCGTCGTCTACTACCACATGTGGCACGAGGGTCAGCCCTCTGCGCAACAGTGCGAGGGCTGCACGTTCTTCAACGGACAGGTCCGCGAACTGTCCTATCTGCACTCGCGTGACGTCACCTACGCCACGTTCTGCGAAGGGCCCTACGAGGAGAGCGAGCGCTACCGCGAGTTCATGGGCTGGGACGTGCCGTGGTACTCGGTCAAGGACTCCGGCGACGGGCTCCTGGCCGGACGGTGGTTCGGGATGCTGGTCAGCTACCTGCGAATCGACGACCGGGTGTTCGAGACGTACTGGATCAGCGGGCGCGGTACCGAGAAGATGACGCCCAGCTACGGGCTACTCGACTACACCGTGTACGGGCGACAGGAGACCTGGGAGGATTCGCCCCCCGGATGGCCGCAGTGGTGGGGCAACGACGGGGGACAGTTCCGGATAGAGGGACGGCCCACCGCCCAGTGGTCGCGCCTCGACGCGGGCCGCTCGGACGAACTCCGTTCGCCGGGTCGCTAGCGAGGACCGCGGACTCGGTCGACGCTTCTCACACGGGGGAGGGGTCGACCGGCACCGGGGGACCGTCGCCATCGACGGGCGATGCCTTGGTCGCCTCGTCGAAGATCTGGGCGCAGCGCGGGGAGCAGAAGAAGTGGTCGTGCCCGTTGTGGCGGCGCGTCGCACCCGGGGCCGTCACGTCGACGGTCATGCCGCACACCGGATCGCGGGCCTGGCGCGACCCGTGGCGACTCATCCACCACAGCCAGGCCAGAAACAGGGTCGCGATGACGTTCAACACGAGTGTCGCCCCTAAGGAGAACTGGCCGGACAGTCCCGCGTTGTGGCGCGAGGTCGGCAGGAGATGGGCGCCGCGAAAGACCAGGTCGACGAGCAGGCCGGCGCCGCTCATCACCAGCCACAACAGGGCGAAGAGCCGCCGCGCCGCGCCGGCACCGTAGAAGCGGCGATAGATGAGCAACAACGGCAAGGTCACCAGGTCCGCGAAGATGAAGCTCACCACGCCGCCAAAGGCCACCCCGTGGTACCAGAGGGCGCCGGCCAGGGGGATGTTGCCCACGGAGCAGACGAAGGAGAGCACGGCGAGCAGGGGGGCGACGACGACGTTCTCGACGAGGGTCAGGGAGCCGTGCCCGCTGAGGAAGAGGTGGGACCACCACGTAGCCGGCACGTGCACGATCAGGAACCCGGCGACCAGGAATCCGGCCAGGAGTTCCTTGCGCAGCATGGCCAGATCGCCGATCGTGTACTGGGCGGCGAGGCCGTAGCTGTCACGTTCGCGTAGCCGCTGGCGCCAACCGGGCGAAACCGTCGCCGATGGCGGGGCGTCGGCCTCGACGCGCTCGCGCAGTCGGGCCTGGTAGGGGCGCGAGAAGAAGAGGCGCGTCGACACCGCGAGACCGGCGATCATCACGATGCCGCCGGCGATCTGGGCCACCACGAACTGCCAACCGAGCAGGAGGTACAAGACGACGCCCAGCTCGATCACCAGGTTGGTCGAGGCGACCATGAAGATCACCGCGTTGGACCACGAAGCCCCGCGCGCGAAGAGGGCGCGCGACATCGCGCTGGCCGCGTAGCTGCACGACGAGGAGATCACGCCGAGCAGCGAGGCCCGCGCGACACCGGCGGGACCGGACTGGCCCAGTCGGCGGCGCAGGCCGTCGCGAGGCAGGAAGCTCTGCACGGCGCCCGAGAGCGAAAAGCCGAGCACCAGAGGCCACCAGGTCATCCACACCATGGCGGCGCTCTCCTTGAGACCGGCGTAGATCCAGTGGACCGCGGCGCTCATCGCCAGGCGTTAGCGCGTGGTCGGGAACCCAAGGTCGATCTGGGACTCCGAGGGCTGGGGCCAGCGCGTCGTGATGACCTTGGCCCGGGTGTAGAACGCGAAGCCCTCCGGCCCGTAGATGTGGGCGTGGCCGAAGAGCGAGTTCTTCCACCCGCCAAAGGAGTACGAGGCGATCGGCACGGGGATGGGCACGTTGACCCCGATCATGCCGACGTTCACCTCACGCGAGAAGAGGCGCGCGGCGTTGCCGTCTCGGGTGAAGATGGCCACGCCGTTGCCGTAGGGATTGGCGTTCACGAGCGCCACCGCCTCGGCGTAAGTCGCCACTCGGGCGACCCCGAGCACCGGTCCGAAGATCTCGTCGTCGTAGGCCCGGGTCCCCGGTCGCACGCCGTCGAGCAGGCAGGGCCCCACGAAGAAGCCGGGACGCGTCGCGAGGTCGGTGCCGTCGCGAACGACCGTGATGTCGTCGGCCGGTGCCGTGCGCACGTAGTCGACGATGCGGTCGCGATGCTCTCGCGTGATCACCGGTCCGAAGTCGCTCGAGGGCTCGTCCCCCGGTCCGACCGTCAGCTTGTCAATCCGGTCGGTCATGCGATCGATCAGGGGGCCCGCGACGTTGCCGACCGCGACGACCACGCTGATGGCCATGCACCGCTCGCCGGCCGAACCGTAGCCGGCGTTGATCGCCGCGTCGGCGGCGATGTCGAGGTCGGCGTCGGGCAGGACGACCATGTGGTTCTTCGCTCCGCCGAGCGCCTGGACCCGCTTGCCGCTCGCGGTGCCGGTCTGGTAGACGTGGCGCGCGACCGGCGTGGAGCCGACGAAGCTCACCGCGTCGATGTCGCGGTGTTCGAGCAGGAGGTTGACCGTCGTCGCGTTGCCCTGGACGACGTTGAAGACGCCGTCGGGCAGGCCGGCCTCCTTCAAGAGTTCGCCGAGGCGCACCGACACCGAGGGGTCGCGTTCGGAGGGCTTCAGGATGACGGTGTTGCCCGTCGCCAGCGCGTTCGAGGTCATCCACAGCGGCACCATGATCGGGAAGTTGAACGGCGTGATCGCGGCGACCACCCCGACGGGCTCGCGCACCGAGTGGACGTCGACCCCGGCCGCGACCTGGCTCGAGAAGTCGCCCTTGAGGTGCTCGGCGAGACCACAGGCGTACTCGACGTTCTCGAGCCCGCGGGCCAACTCGCCCAGCGCGTCGGCGGTCGTCTTGCCGTGTTCGGCGGTGATCAGCTCGGCCAGCTCCTCGGCGTGGGTCACCAGCAGTTGGCGAAGGGTGAAGAGGATGTTGGTTCGCTGAGAGAGCGAGGAATCGCGCCACGTGCGGGCCGCCTCTCGTGCCACCGCGACCGCGTGATCGACGACCTGCGCGTCGGCGAGGGCCACTCGTGCGCTGACGTCGCCGGTGGCGGGATTGAACACCTGGATGTCGCCGTCGCCGACGCCGGTGTCGTCGCGCTGGCCGTCGATGAAGTGGGACACCTGTCGCATAGGACGCTCCTTTTCTTTGGCCAATCTACTGGCTGGTGCCGCGGCACCGTTAGGGTGAACCCGTGAGTGCACCCGACGACGACCGCTCGCTACGCAGCGCCGCGGCCGTCGAGCCACTGGGTCCGGGACGCTGCGGGGCGACCCTTTCGGAGTACTACAACGTGGTCGGTCACCCTAACGGCGGCTACCTCCAGTGCGTCATGGCCAACGGCGCCCTGGCCGCGGCGACGGCCGAAGGGGCCCACCACCTGCACGCGATCTCGATCGCCACGACCTACGCCACCACGCCCGAACCGGGACCGGTCGAGCTGGTCTGCGAGGTGCGCCGGGTCGGGCGGGCCGTCTCGTTCGTGCACGTCACCCTGATCCAGGACGACGTCATGAGGGTCGAGTCGCTCGTGACGCTGGGCATCTTGAAGGAGGACTCGACGGCGAGATACATGGACGCGACGGCGCCGGAGTTGGCGCCGCTCAACGAGTGCCGCCAGGCGGCGCCCACCGACGAGATCAACCTGCTGCGCGTCGTTGACGTGCACCTGGACCGCTCGGTCGTCGATTGGCGCACCGGCGAGCTGTCCGAGACGGGGGAGGTGCGCGGGTGGGTGCGCCTCAACGACGGCGATAGCAGCTGGGACGCCTTGAGCGTGCTCTTCGCGTGCGACGTCATGCCGCCGGCGACCTTCCCGCTCGGGTCGTCCGGTTGGGTGCCCACGTTGACGATGACCTCGTACGTGCGGCGCATCCCGAGGGGCGAGTGGCTGAAAGCTCGCCAGTGGTGCCTGGTGATCGCCGACGGCACGGTCGACGAACGTTGCGAACTCTTTGATGAGCGCGGTGAATTGGTGGCGTGGTCGAGTCAGCTCGCGATGGTCCGCTTCCCCGGGGGCCACCAGGGGCGGTCATGATGACGAACGGGCCGCGCGTCAACGATGACGGCTCGCTGGGCATACGAGGGCGCCTGGTGATCCCCGCCGACGAGGTCGCCCTGCGCGTTACGACGTCGGGTGGTCCTGGCGGCCAGCACGCCAATCGGTCCCTGACGCGCGTCATCGCGTCGTTCGACGTCGAGGCGTCCGCGGTGCTGAGCAGCGCGGACCGGGCCCGGTTGCTCGAAATGGTCGGACCGGTGGTGCGCTCGAGCGCCAGCAGATTCCGCTCCCAGACGAGAAACCGTGAGGCGGCGCTCGAGCAGCTCGCGACCAAGATCGCGGCCGCGTTGGCCCGTCCGGCCCCACGACGCGCGACCCGACCGACGAAGACGTCCAAGGTCCGACGGGTGGACGAGAAGAAGGCGCGCGGGCGCCTCAAGGAGTTGCGGCGCCGCTCCGAGGACGACTAGATCGGCGCGTGCAGGTGTCGGTCGATCGCCGCCAGGGCGGCGGCGATCGTGTCGTGCAGCCCGATGTCGGTGTCCTCCTGGGGTCCGCGCAGTGGCGTCAACGAGGCGTAGCCGGCCGCGATCAGGGCGCCGTCCTCGTCCGGCTCCTCGTCGCTGACGTCACCCACCTCGGGCGTGGCGGCACCCAGGCGCAGATTGAGCACGCCCTCGTCGGCGAGCGACTCGTCGCCGATCAACGGGTGGCCGGCCTTCACGACGCCGGCGGTGGAGATCCGTCCGCGCCGGACGCCGCGCAACTGGTGGGCGGGCAGGTTCGGCACGTTGAGGTTCAGCAGGGTCCGAGCCGGGGCGTTCATCAGCTCCTGCAGGACTTCGATGCCGACGGCGGCCGCGGTGTCGTAGTGGACGTCGTCGCCCCACTGGATGGAGATCGCCAATCCCGACAGCCCGAGCTGGGCCCCCGTCAAGATCGCGCCGACGGTGCCCGAGTGCAGGACGCTCCGCCCCACGTTGGCGCCCGCGTTGATGCCCGACACGATCACGTCGGGGTCGAAGTTGAAACTCCCGAGCGCGCCCAGGATCGCGCACAGGGCCGGCGGGGCCTCGAGCGCGAAGGCCGCAATCGACTCAGCCCCCTCGATGCGATGGCGCCGGTAGTTCACCTGCGGGTGGGCGAAGACGTCACCGACGGCCGAGGACATGCCCGAGTAGTTGACGTTCGGCGCGACGACGATCGCCTCGCGCACCTCTCCCGCGGGCCCCTCGCGCATCCACTGGGCCACGCGGCGGGCCAGGATCGCGATGCCCGGGGCCGCAATGCCGTCGTCGTTGGTAATGAGAATGCGCATGCCACGTACGTTAACTGTCGTAAGTTACATGTCAGTGACTAGAAGGCAAACCCGCTGATGCTCCCCTCGGGAGAGCAGATCGCCATCGCGCACGGCGACCAGCGGGCCGTCATCACCGAGGTGGGCGCGACGCTGCGCACGTACGTCAAGGGCGGTGTGAGCGTGGTCGAGGGCTTCGCGGCCGAAGAGGTGCCGACGGGGGCCCGGGGTCAGATCCTCTATCCCTGGCCCAACCGCATCGGCGACACCCAATGGTCCTTCTCGGACCGCACGGCCCAACCGACGGTCAACGACGTCGCCCACGCGACCGCGATCCACGGGCTCGTGCGCTGGCGTCCCTTTCGGGTCGAATCCGTGAACCAGAACCGCTGCGTGCTGACGCTGCTGCTGCACCCGACGCCGGACTATCCCTTCCTCAGCGAGATCAGCGCGGCCTACCACCTGGGCTCGTTAGGCCTCACCGTCACCACGACCGTGACCAATCGCGACGACGTGCCGATACCGTTCGGCGTGGGCTTTCACCCCTACCTCGCCGTGACCACCCCGACGATCGAGGGAGCCGAGCTCGAGGTTCCGGCCCGCGCCTTCATCGCGGTGAACGATCGCCAGTTGCCCACCGGTGAGATCTTGCCGGTCCTGGGCCACCCGCTCGACTTCACCAAGCGCAAATCGATCAGCGGCCACGACCTCGACGTCACCTACACCGAACTGATCCGCGACGACGCGGGGCTGACCAACGTCGTGCTCGTCGACAGCACCGGCGGCGAGGTCGAACTGAGCATGGACCGCAACTTCGCCTACGTGCAGGTCTTCACCGGCGACACGCTCGAGCGGGGTCGCCGGCGCACCGCGTTGGCCGTGGAACCGATGACCTGCCCGCCCGACGCACTGCGCAGTGGCAAGGACGTCATCGTGCTCGAGCCCGGCCAGCACTGGGCCGGCTCGTGGCGACTACGACGCCGGTAGCCAGCGTGCGCGTCGTCCTCGTCACCGGCTCGACCAGTGGTATCGGCGAGGCGACCGCTCGGGCCTTCGCGCGGGTCGGCGACCGCGTCGTCTTCAACTCGGCGCGCTCGGTCGAAGCGGGGGAGCGGTTGGCCGCGTCGGTGCCCGATTCGCTCTACGTGCAGGCCGACATATCTATTCCTGAGGAGTGCACGCGCCTGGTTGGCGACGTGCTCGAGAAGTACGGACAACTGGACGTGCTCGTCAACAACGCCGGTACCACGAGGCTGATCGCCCACCACGACTTCGCCGCGGCGAGCATCGAGGTGTGGCGTGAGATCTTCGAGGTCAACCTCTTTGGTACGTGGAGCATGTCGGTCGCGGCGATGGACGCGCTTCGCGACACGAAAGGCTCAATCGTGAACGTCTCGTCGATCGCGGGAGTGCGACCTGGCGGTTCGTCGATTCCCTACGCCGCGTCGAAGGCGGCGCTGAACCACCTCACGGCATTAATGGCCAAGGTGGTCGGCCCGGAGGTTCGGGTCAACGCCGTGGCCCCCGGGCTCATCGACACGCCCTGGACGGCCGAGTGGGTCACGCTTCGTGCACGGGTCGCTGAACGGGCGCCGCTCAAGCGCACCGGCACGCCCGAGGACGTGGCCGACGCCATCGTCACTCTGGCGTCGTCGCCCTACGTGACCGGCCAGGTCTTGCTCGTCGACGGCGGTCAATCCCTGGTTGGTTGACCGGCGTGGGTGGCGGCACCGCGAGGCGGAGCAACGAGCTGAGCGCGGACGTCGAGAGGCGCACCGCCCGTCGACTGGCCCCCGGTTTCGTCGGCACCTCGAGCAGGTCACGGGCCCACGTGGGCATCAGGTTAAAGGCGCTGTCGACGAAGAGTCGATGGGCGAAACGTTGGTGCGAGCCCCGAACGAAGCCGCGAACCACGAAGTCCCGCGCGACCACGCCGTCGGGGCAGAGCCGCAACTCTGGCCGGAAGGCCTCCAGTCCGTCGTCCAGTTCGGCGACCGTCGTCGGGGGGTCCTCCACGCCGAGGTCGCGGGCGAGCTTGGCCATTTCGTACACGTACCGGTTCGCGTCGTCGGGCGAGATCTCGTGGGCGCCGAAACGTTGGTAGGCGCGCAGGAACATCGACACCTCGCACGAGTGGACCCACGCCAGCAGCTGCGGGTCGTTGGCGTAGTAGGGCTGTCCGTCGTCGGCGACGCCGCGGACCCGTTCGTGCACCGAAAGCACCCGTTCGATGCTCGCCTTCGCCGCTGACGTCGAGCCGAAGGTCGTGCGTCCGATGAAGTGCGCGGTCTGGAGCAGGCGGCCCCGGGGGTCGTCCCGGTAGCGCGAGTGCTGCGCGACGCCGGCCATCGTGTGGGGGTGCAGCATCTGCAGGAACAGCGAGCCCAGCCCGCCGATCAGCATCGGCGGCAGGTCGGCGTGGATGATGCGCGCGACGCCGTCCACGGCGAAGTAGGCCTCGGCGGGGTCGTTGCACGGTTCGGGCCGCTCGGACGACAGCCCAACCGCCCGGCGCACCGCCCGGCCCGCACGGTGGCGTAGCCGCTCGGGCGTTTCGCTCACCCACAGCACAGCGCTCACGGGCACCCCTTTCGCCACCCACTCTAGGACCGGTCACTTTCAATTGGACTGGCGGTCTGGGACACTGGTGGGGTGGATGCGACGCAGCCGGTGGGCGCAACGACGTCGGACACCGACGTCATCATCGAGGACGAGGTGGTCACCAAGCGGCCCTGGAACGTGGTCGTCTGGAATGATCCGGTGACACCCATGTCGGTCGTCGTCGTGATATTCAAGAAGATCTTTGGCTACTCGGACAACAAGGCGACCCAGTTGATGTTGACCGTACATCACGAAGGGCGAGCCATCGTGTGGTCCGGTCAGCGGGACCGGGCCCAGGACTACTGCGTGAAGCTTCAGGTGGCCGGATTGCAGAGCACCATCGAGCAGGATTCCTAGTGCTCGGACGCCATCACATGTTCGTGCGCCGTCGTGACGGACGCATCGAGGTCCGTCTCAACGATGTCGGTCGTTCGGTCGCCCGCGAGGCCTTCGGTCACGTCGTGGCCGCCGAACGCGACCCCGACCACGAATGGCACGTGACCCTCAGCGCGCCCATCGATCCCAGCAGCGACCAGGATGACCCCCTGGCGACACTGGCGCGCCAGAACGAGGTCGAGACGAACGCCGAACTGGCCGTCATGACGTTGAATGAGCAGTACCTTAACGAGTCCGAGGCGTGGGCCTGGTTGAGCACCTTGCAGGTGGCCCTTCGCGCCACGGCCGTGGCGAACGGTCTGTTGAGCGACGAGAAACTCGCCGCGGCCGACCCGCAGCTCTTGGACTTCATTCGCACGCTGCAGGCCTACCTCTTCGAACTGGCCGAGTGCTTCTAAAGGTTCGAGAGGTCGCTTTGGCGCCCGCCTGAAGGTGGTCGCCAACCACGTGGTTGGTGTCAAAGTCACGATCACCCGATCGTGGCATCGGATCGCCATGAGGACGGGATTCCCAGGGCCGTCTATAGACTTTTCCCATGTCTCCCGTCCGAGGTGAATCGACCCCTGGGGGGCCGGCGAAGCGAATCGCGATCGGCCGGCGGGTGTTCATCGGACTAGGTGTGCTCGGTGCGGCCGGCGTGGCTTTCGGGGCGAGCGTCCAGAACTTCATCGGCAACTCCCTCGGTTCGGGGCTCGGCGGTTTGCTCCCTGGCGGCGACCACTTCCGGATCTATTCGATCACCGGCACCTATCCCAAAGTCAGCCGCGAGAACTATCGCCTGAACGTCACCGGCCTGGTGAAGTATCCCGCGAGCTTCACCATCGAGGACCTCGAAAAGATGCCGAGCACGTCGTTCGTGAAGAACTTCATGTGCGTCACCGGATGGAAAGTACCGGACGTTCACTGGGAGGGGGTCCAGCTCTCTCACATCCTCGAGACGGTTGGCGTCAAGTCGGGCGCGGTGGCGCTGACCTTCGAGTCCTACGACCGGGCCGACACCGAGAGCCTCACCATTGATCAGGCCAAGCTGCCTGACGTCATCGTGGCCTACAAGATGCTCGGCGCGCCCGTCACCACCGAGCACGGCGGCCCGGTGCGGCTTTACGTGGCGCCGATGTTCGGCTACAAGTCCCTCAAGTGGCTCTCCGCCATCCGGGTCGTCGACGAGGTGCAGCCCGGCTACTGGGAGCAGAACGGCTACCCGGTCAACGGATGGCTCGACGGTTCGACGGGACCGAACGACCCCGACCCCGGGCTGACGTAGGCAATGTCGCTCACGCACGCCACCCCGGCCGCCGCGGCGCGCCTGCTGCGCTTCGACCGGACCCAGCGCTACGCCCATTGGGCCAACGCGCTGCTCTTCGGCGTGCTGATGGCGACGGCCATCCCGCTCTACTTCGGATCGTTCTTCGGCCTCGTCCTGCCGCGCCACCTCATCGAG
>JBEKKW010000028.1:0-23876 GCA_050010495.1 Acidimicrobiales bacterium | reverse complement strand
TCGTCGCGATGCTCGGCGAGGTCGTGGCGCACGCCGAGGACATCTGCCAGCCGCTCGGCATCTCCAGTGGCGTCGCCCATGAGGCCCTCGTCGAGTCGCTCACGATGTTCGTCGACGCCGGCTTTCCCATTGGCTCGAAGAAGAGGGCGGTCGGCCTGACCCTTCGCGCGACGGACCTCGACTGGACCCACGGCTCCGGGCCGAGCGTCGAGGGTCCGGCCACGTGGCTCATGCTGGCCCTGCTCGGCCGTGCGACGAGTGCCTCGCACCTCACGGGCGACGGCCTCGGCGAACTGACCCGACGACTCCCGTAGCTTTAGCACCGACGGCGGACGCCCTAATGCTTCTTCTTGACGGTCGTCGTGGTCGTTGACTCGCTCGTGGTGGTGGGCGCCGGACCGTTGTGGGTGGCGTTGCAGGCGCGGGGGTCATAGGGCTCGAGAGCCTGACTGGTCGCGCTCGGCGCACTGAAGTCGGCGTTGGACGCGACCCCGGGCGGGTCGTAGATCGTGGTGGTGGTGCTCGATCGGGCCATCGTGGTGGTCGTCGCGTGCTTCTGCGTCGTCGTCGTGTGCTTCTGCGTCGTGGTCGTCGAGTGCTGCAGCGTCGTGGTCGTGGTCGCCACGACGGGCGCCTTCACGGTGAGACCGGTGCCGGTCTGCAGGGTGACGGCCGAGCCGGGCGCGACCATGGCGGGGTCGTAGCCGAGGATCGCGGGACCCTGCAGCTGCGCCAAGACGTCCTCGGCCTGGGCGAGCGACGGGCTCGTCCAGTCACCGTTAGCCGGCGGCGGCGGGCCGCCGTACCAGACGATCGACTCGCTCACCGGACCGGTCGGCGTGAAGGCGCCGCTCGAGACGACGTTGAAGCCGAGGGCACCCAGTTGGTGCGCGATCAGGGCCGCCGCGCTCGCCGACCCGGTCCCGTCCTTGACCGACAGGCGGACGTTCGCGGGCAGGGGCAGCGGGTGGTTGGTGAAGGAGTCGGTGCCGCTCTTGACGCCAAAGACTCGGTTCACCGTGTCCACGCCGGTCGGCTGGACCGGGAACTCGACGTCGCCGTAGTTGTAACCCTCGTACTGGTAGCCGCCGGTCTCCACTTCGACCACCGGGTAGGTCAACTGGGGCACGCCCGCGATCTGGGTGTGGCCGAAGGTCCGCGCGAGGCTGACCATCTCCCCCTCGCTGAACCCGCTGTCGACCGTCAAGTCGGGCAGCACCGAGGTCGCCAGGTGCTGGTCGACGAGCGGGTTGGAGAGACCGCGCGCCGCCACCTTCGCCGCCAGCACCCGCAGGAACTCGTGCGTGCGGCGGATGCGCGCGAGGTCCGACAGCCCCTCCTGGGGCCAACTGCGCGGATCGTGGTTGGTCGGGGTCGGCTGGATCTGCAGATGGCGCGCGCGCACCACCTGCAGGGCCCGAACCCCGTTCAACAGGTAGCAGCCCGACCGCTCGATGTTAAGGCCGGAGTCGGCGTCGAAGATCGGCACCGGGAAGTACATGTACACCCCACCCAGGGCGTCGACGACGCTGGCGAAGGTGTCGAAGTTGAGTTCGACGTAGTGGTTGATCGGGATCGCGAAGTCCTCCTCGATCGCGGCGACCAACTGGCTCGGCCCCTGGTAGAGGGCCGCGTCGATCTTGTAGGCGCCGGTGGTGCGCGCGTTGGGGATGAAGAGGTCGCGCGGGATCGACAACAGCGAGACGTCGCCGGTCGCGGGATCGAGGTGGATGATCATGTCGATGTCGCTGTTGACGCCGGTCACGCCCTGCGAGCAGAGGCCGTACGCCACGTTCTGCACCTTGAGGCCGCACCGGGTGGTCGAACCGATCAGCAGGATGTTCTCGTTGGCGCCCGGCTTGATCGTCTGGAGATGGTGCACCACCTTCTTGTGCACCAGCGAGCCGAGGTAGTAGTAGTCCCCGACGACGGCGCCGACCACCAGCACCACCACGACGCCGAGCGTGATGATGGTGCGACGGATCCAGATGAAGCGGCGGCTGCGCACCTTGCGGTGGGCCGCACGGGCGCGACGCCCGTGGCCCCGTCCCGACGCGCCGTGACCCCCGCTGTCCTGGTCTTGGGCCATCGGGCGATTCTAGCGGTGCATTAGAAATCGGTCAGGTCGCCGACACCACCAACGAGCGCCGATTCCGCGCGCGTCAGGCCCGCCGCAGCGTGATCGTCGCGTCGATGCCGCCGCCGTTCGCCTCGCGCAACTCGATCGACCCGCCAGAGAGACGGACCAGTTGATCGACGATGGCCAGGCCCAGGCCGGCGCCGACGCTGTTGTTGTCGCGCCGTCGCCAGAACCGTTGCAGCGCCAGCACCCGCTCGTCGGGCTCCAGGCCCGGTCCGTCATCGACGACGTGCATCTCGACCGCCCCGTCGACCTGCTGGGCCGCGATGCTGATCCGCCCGCCGGGCGGCGTCGCGTCGAAGGCGTTCGAGAGCAGGTTGTCGAGCACCTGTTCGAGCACGCCCGCCACGGCGATGCCCTCGACGTTGGTCGCGACCGTCGTCTCTAAGTGCAGGTCCAACTCGTCGGCGAGCGGCTGCCAGACGTCGGCCCGCTCGAGGATCGCGTCGTGCAGGTTGATCGTGATGAGGTCGAGGTTGCGCGATTCGTTGCGCGCGAGCACCAGCAGCGAGTCGACCAGTCGATTGAGCCGGCCGACTTCGGCCAGCACCGCGTTGAGGTCGTCGGCCCCCGAGGAGCCGTCGCCCCGTTGCAGGTTCTCGAGGTGCAACTGCAGGGCCGTGAGCGGCGTGCGCAACTGGTGCGAGGCGTCGGCGACGAAGCCCTGCTGGACCTCGAGCAGCGTGATCAGTCGCACCGCCGTCGAGTTGATGGCTTCGGCGAGACGACGCAACTCCCGCGGGCCGCGCTTGACCGGTGCGCGCGAATCGAGCGATCCGCTGCCGATCGCCTCGACGGCCGCACCAATGCGCCGCAGCGGCCGCACCAGCGAGTTCGAGATCACGAAACCGAAGAGGCAGGCCAGCACCAGCATCAAGAGTCCGAAAAGCATCAACTTCGTCCAGTCGCTATGGATACTGGCGTTGGCGACCTTCACCGGCGAGGTGATGATCAGGACCGGATGGCTGTGGGCCTTGCCGAAGGGGGCGACCCGGTTGAGCGCCACGGCCACGTAGTACTGCGAACTCAGTTGGGCGTTGCCGGTCGTCACGCCGTCGAGCTCGCCCTTGAGAGCGTCGCGCAACATCTTGTGCAGGATCGCGACGTGCTCCTGGCTCGGCTTGGTCGAGACGAGAATCGCGCTGCCGTCCATGACCAGCACCTGGCGTCCGGTCGCGCGCGAGTAGCTCTTGGAGAGCTCGACCGCCCGGTAGGGATTGCTGTAGTTGAAGGCGTCGGTCAGCAGCGTCGTCAGCGCCCCGGTGTCGTGCTTGAGCGAGCTGAGCGTGTCGGAACTCTCGTGGGCCTGCAGGGTGATGCCGAGCGGCACCACGAGGAGCGCGGTGGCGACGAAGGCGAACAGCACGAACCCCAGGAGGAGTCGATTCCTCACTCTTTCACAATAATTCGAAAGCCGACACCTCGATGGGTCTCGATGAGCCCGGTGACGCCGAGCTTGCGCCGAAGCGACGCGACGTGCACGTCGATCATCTTGGTCGTGCCGTACCAGTGGGGACCCCAGACCCCGTCGAGCAGCTCCTGGCGCGAGATGACGGCGCCGGGGTCGCGGGCGAGGAACTCGAGGATGCCGTACTCCTTGGGCGTGCACGCAATGAGCTCCCCGGCGACGCGCACGGTATGGGTGCGTCGGTCGATCTCGATGTTGTCGATGGTCTGGGGCGCCATCAGTTCGGCGTCGCGGTTCGTGGTGCGCCGGGTGACGGCGTTGATCCGCGCCACCAGCTCACCCACGCCGAAGGGCTTGACCACGTAGTCGTCGGCGCCGAGGTCGAGGCCCGCGATGCGGTCCTCCTCGGTGCCACGAGCGGTCACCATGATGATCGGCGCGGCCGTCACCTCGCGCAGGCTGTGGAACAGGTCGATCCCGTCGCGGTCGGGCAACCCGAGGTCCAGCAGGATGAAGTCGGCGGGCAGGGCGTCAAGCGCTTCGGCCGCGGAGGCCGCGCTCTCAGCGTCGAATCCCTCTCGTTGCAATCCGCTCACGAGCGCGGCCGCAATCGGTTCGTCGTCTTCGATTACGAGCACGTGCACACTCAATTATGGTCCCGGGGCGCGCCCACCACCCCGCCTTTACCAATTTTTAGCCACTTCGTCGCCGTCGCCCGCTCGAAATCGTCTACCTTCGCAGGTAGCCGTGCCTCTCGCCTCACGCGGGTGGCACCCGGTCGAGTAGTTCGTGGTACTCAGGGCACACAGAGGGATAGACGCAGCGATGCAGCCACGAAAGAGGAACCGAACTTCGACGGCGACAGCGTCGGGCGGTCACCTCGGCGCCCGTACCATGAACCGTTCGGTACACAGCCATTGGTGCAGAGTCGTCACGATGATCGGCGCCGCGGTGATGCTTCTTGCGCTGCCGGCGCCGCCCACCGGTGCCAGTTCGAACGCGCTGGCGCTGCTCGCGCGACCGCTCAACTCGTCTCGCCACTGCCCCTGGGTGCGGGCCTCACGCCGGGACCTCGCCACGCCAACGGTGCTCGCGGGCGAGGTGCTCTCCAAGATGTCCCTGCTCGAGAAGGCCCAGCTCGTCACCCTCGAGGACGGCGGCGGCATCGAGAACTTCGACGCCGGCGTGCCGGCGCTGTGCATCCCCCCGCTCACCCTCTCCGACGGCCCCGACGGCCTGGCCGGACGGCTGCGCGAGGTGACCCGACTCCCGGCCGCCATCGCCATCGCGGCCAGCTTCGATCCCTCCCTGGCGCGCGCGACGGGCCAGGTGGTCGGCGCCGAGGCGAGGACCAAGGGAATCGACGTCGTCCAGGGGCCCGACCTCAACCTGGCGCGGGTGCCCGTGAGCGGAAGGATCTTCGAGTCCTACGGCGAGGACCCCTACCTCACGAGCGTCATGGGGGTCGCCAACATCGAGGGCATCCAGTCCCAGGGCGTGATGGCCCTGGCCAAGCACTTCTCGGCCTACGCCCAAGAGACGGCCCGCAGCCGCCTCGACGTGGTCGTGCCCCAGCGCGCGCTGGCCGAGCTGTACAACGAACCCTTCGAACAGGCCGTCACGGTGGCCCACGTCGCCGGGATCATGTGCGCGATCGGCTCACTCAACGGCGTGCACGACTGCGCCGACCGCTACGTCTACTCGACCCTGCGCTCCTGGGGCTTCACCGGCATCGTGCGCTCCGACGAGCACGCGGCGCCACATCCGGCCCGGGCCTTCGAAGCCGGACTGGATCTCATCAAGCCGGCCTCGGCCACGTCGCTCGCCCACCTGGTGCGCGCCGGGGTGCTGCCGGCGCGCGACCTCAACCGGGCCGTACGGGCCGTGTTGACCGAGATGTTCGCCTACGGCCTGATCGCGCACCCGCGAGCCATCGACGTCAAGCGCACCGCGACGACCCCGGCCCATCAGCGAGTCGCGCTGCGCGCGGCCGAGGAGGGCATCGTACTGCTCAAGGACAGCCACGCCGTCCTGCCGCTGGCCGACGTGTCGTCCGTGGCCGTGATCGGGGCCGACGCGTCGACCCATCCCGTCAGCACCGGCGGCGGCAGTTCGCGGGTGCGCACGACGTTCGTGGTCACCCCCCTCCAAGCCCTGCGCCGCACGCTCGGCCCCTCGGTCGCCGTGCGGTACGCGCCCGGCGCGCCGTCGTCGATGCGCCTCGAGCAGTTCAGCGGCTCGAACATCGTCAGCGGGGCCGGTCCGGCGACCATCGACCAGATCGACGCCGACGGGGACGCGGCCAGCGCCGACCTCGCGATCGAGTCGGCCCGTGACGTGACGGACGCGGTGGCGACGGCGTCGCACGCGGGGCGCGGCGCCGGTTGGGACCACTGGCGTTTCTCGCTGCGCGAGCGCCACACCGGCACCTACGAGGTCGCGGTGCAGGAGATCGGCGACACCTGGCTCAAGCTCGACGGCCGCCACCTCCTCTCCTCATCCGGCCTGCACGCGCCCGTCGACGTCGCCACGACCGTGCACCTGCTCAAGGGGCACCGCTACCAATTCAGCGCCCGCTGGTTCGCCGTCGGCCACCACGCGCCGCCGGACTTCGCCATCACCGACGTCACTCCCGAGATTCGGGCGGCCGTCAGCCTGGCGCGGCGGTCCTCGGTCGCCATCGTCTTCGCCGGCGCCTTTTCGACCGAGGGTGCCGACCGCACGAGCCTGAGCCTGCCCGGTGACGAAAACGCGTTGATCACGGCGGTCGCGGCCGCCAATCCCCGTACCGTCGTCGTGCTCAACACCGGCGGTGCGGTCGTGATGCCGTGGCTCGACCACGTGGCGGCCGTGCTCGAGGCGTGGTATCCCGGGGCCCAGGACGGCTCGGCGATCGCCGCCGTCCTGGGCGGGGCCGTCGATCCCTCGGGGCGGCTGCCGATCACGTTCCCGACCAGCGACCGGGCCCAGCCGACCGCGACGCTCGCCTCCTACCCCGGCGTCGACTCGGTCGTCGACTTCGGCACCTCGACCTCGGCCCTCGATGTGGGCTATCGGTGGTACCAGGCCCACGGGGTCGCGCCCCTCTTCCCCTTCGGCTTCGGGCTCGACTACACGACGTTCGCGCTCTCGCACCCGACGTTGACCCGCACCGCGTCGGGGGTGCACGTGGGCGTCGTCGTCACCAACACCGGTGCGCGCTCGGGCGCCGACGTCGTGCAGGCGTACGTCGCCTACCCGAGCGCCGCCAACGAGCCGCCCGAACAGCTGCGGGCCTTCACCCGCGTCGTGCTCGCCCCGTCGTCGTCCCGTCTGGTGACGATGACGCTGCCACCCTCCTCGTTCCAGTCCTTCCTGCACGGCACGTTCAGCACCGTTCTCGGGGCCTACGCCATCAACGTCGGTCAGTCGTCGAGCGACTTAGCGTTGCACCTGCACGTCACCCTGCGTTAGGCAAACCCCGCGGGACGCCGAAGACTCCATCCGCCGCGCGGACCTCACCTCGAGGGCCGCGCGGCGGATGGAGTTCCGGTGGAGCGTGTTACTGAGAGATGGTCAGCGACGTGGCGTCGAGCGTCGTCAGGTCGGCCGCGACCTGGCCCTCGGCCACGATCTTCGAGCCGACCGTCACGTCGGCCAACGTGGCCGGGCTGCCGCCCTTGGTGTAGGTCGTGGTCATGTTCACCATGATGGTGCGGGCGAAACCCTCGCCGCCCGAGATGGTGATGACGTCGCCCGAGACCGCCGTCACGTGGCCGGACATGGTTGCGAGCACGATGTTGATGTTGAGCGCCGTCGTCGGTGCCGTCGAGTTGACACTGATGCCGGCGCTATCACCGACGACGAGGGCGGCCGCGGTCATCGTGGCCGAACCCTCGCTGAAGGTCGTCGTGGGCGTGATCGTGAACGACGTCGTCGTGCCGTCGAGTCGGTTGAGCGTGACTGACGTGGCCGTCACGACGGTGACGAGACCGTGAAACGTCTCGGCGTGTCCCGTGGTCTTGGGGACGCTGATGGTCACGGACGTCGCGTCGAGCGTGGTGAGGTTGGCGTCGACCGTGCCCTGGGCCACGATCTTCGAACCGACCAGCACGTCGGACAGTGTCGCCGGGTTACCGCCTTGGGTGTACGTCGTGGTCGAACTGACCAGGACCACTCGGCTGAATCCCTGCACGGTCGTGATGGTGATGAGGTTGCCCACCACCGCGGTGACCCGCCCGGCCAAGGTCGCCAGCTCGATGTTGATCCTGAGCGCCGTCACCGGTGCGGCCGAGTTGACCTGCACGCTCACGCGGTCGCCCACGGTCAGCGAAGCCGGCGTCAGCGTCGACGGACCCTCGGTGACGATCGTCGTCGGCGTGATCGTGAAGGTCGTCGTCTTGCCGTCGAGACGGTTGACGGTGACCGAGGTGGTCGTCACGGCCGTGACCGAGCCCACGAAGGTCTCGAGGTGGCCCACGCTCGCGATGGCGACGCTGGTCGCGTCAAGGGACGTGAGGTTCGGGTCGATGGTGCCCTTGGCGACGATGTTCGAACCGACCAACACGTCAGCGAACGTGGCCGGCTGGCCACCCTGGGTGTAGGTCGTGGTCGGGCTGACTAGGACAGTGCGGCTGAATCCCTGTCCGCCGGTCAGCGTGATGGTGTCACCGCTGATGGCGGTCACCTTGCCGGCAACCCTCGCGAGGTCGATGTTGATGCGGATCGCGTTGGCGGGAGCGCTGGTGTTGACGACCACGTCGATGCGGTCTCCGACCACCAGGGACGCGGCGGTGAGGACCGTCTTGCCCTGGGTGAACGTGGTGGTCGGGGTGATGGTGAAGGTCGTGACCTTACCGTTGAGGCGGTCGACCGTGACCGAGGTGCTGGTAACGACCGTGGCGACGCCGCGCGCGACCAGGGTGTGCCCGATCGAAACGGTCAGGGCGTCGAGCGACGTCTGGTTGACGTCGATGGTGCCCTGCGCGGCGATGAACTCACCGACGGTGACGTCGGCCAGGGTCGCGGGCAGACCGGACTCGTAGTAGTGCGTCGCCGTGCTTACCAGGATCGTGCGAGTGAAGCCCTGGCCCCCGATGACGGTGATCGTGTCGCCATTGACGGACGAGACCTTGCCGGACAGCCCGGCCAGCTCGATGTTGATTCGCAGCGCCACCGTGGGCGCCGACCGGGCCAGACGGATGTTCACCCGATCGCCCACGACGAGCGAGGCCTCGGTCGTCGGCGACCCACCCTCGGTGAACTTGGTCGTCGGAGTGATCGTGTAGGTCGTGGTCTGGCCGTCCCAGCGGTTGACGGTCATCGAGGTGGCCGTGACGGTGGTGACGTAGCCACCCTCGCCGATGCGGGCGTAGTTGAAGATTGACTTGAAGCCGCTCGCCACGCCGTGGTCGTGATGGGCTAGGTGCAGGCGCGGCGAAGGCGCAGCACCGGCGAGGCCGGCGACGCTGAAGAGTACGGCCATCGCGATGAGGGCCGTTGCGCAGGCCTTGGCCGCGAACTTCATCTTGCTCGAAAACATAGTGATCCTCCCGTTGCAGTCGTCCAAGTTGGTCTCGAACAGTGCCAAGTATCACGGGTCAAGTTGTGAGGACCGTGTGAAACGACGGTGCGCGGTCTTATTCTTCGTCGGCGCCGGGCACGTCTCGCGGTGTTAGTCAACGCCCGCGTCATCACATCGCACGCGCGACGCGTCACTGCTCGCGACTCGCGACCGCCCACGTGCGTCGTGACGGCTACCGGCGTGACGACACAACAGAAAAGGGCAGCGGCCCGCTTGCGCGGGCCGCTGCCGGGGGACTTCTATGAAAGGCGACGGTTAGCTCGTGACGACCTTGTCGTCCGAACTGCGAAGAACCGGTGTCGAAGAGACGCCGCTAGCCACCGATGGCGCGGTGTCAACCTTGGGGTTGAAGCCGGTCGGCACCTTGGTGGCCGGGCGAGCGGCCGGGACGAAACCTTCGGCCAGCTTGGCGGCGGCCCGACGCTGACGGTAGCCCGAGATGAGCCCGTCTACGCCGATCCAACTTGAGGTCCTCCACGTAGCCAGGATGACGATGGCGAACAACGCGTAGAAGGCGCAGACGCTCGCCGTGCCCGACATCACGTAGGTGAAGAGCAGCGCCAGGCTGACGAGGCACGCGAACGGGGTGAGGAACCCGGCGGCCAGGCAGACACCGACGGCGAACTCCGCCAGGGCGACCGTCACGCCGATCCAACCGGCGTTGGGCACCACGAAGCTGTGCAGGAAGGTGGCCCACCAGCTGTACGCTGCGACACCGTGGGCGGCGAAGCCGGCCACGCCGGAGCCTCCGTTGTGCAGGAAGTAGGGGTTCTCCGCACCCCAGAGCTTGGCGACGCCAGCCTGGAGCCACATGACGCCGAGCCAGACCCGCATAGCGGTCCAGACGAGTGACGCACTCTTGGAGTGCTGCAGCCACTGCAGGGCCCGAGGGGTCTTTACGTAGCTGGGGTTCCCGATGACCTTTTCAATGTTGTTCATGAGTGACCTTCTTTCTCTTCGTACCTACGAACATCTTGTATTCATTCTGAAGAAAAAGGGACCGGATAACTAGGGCCAAAAGTCTCATTACGGGCGCCGGCCTGGTCTACGCCACCGCGCGACTTCACATTGGATGACGTGGCGCGGGCGGCGCAACCTCGTGAACGACATCGCGGGCAGCACCCGCCAGACACGAGTGATGCGACGAGGTTCGTCAACGTCGGGCATAAGAATACCGGGTGATTCACCTCACCTTCACCGTCGACAGGGGCCGTAAAGGGGGGGACATGCAGCCCCTGTCGACGGTGAAGGTGAGGTGAATCACACGGTACCGGTACTACTCCTTGAAGGCATCCTTGACTTTCTCGCTGGCCTGCGAAAGGTTGCCCAACATCTGATCCTCCTTTCCCTTCGCTTGCAACTTGTTATTGCCGACGGCCTTGCCGGTCGAAACCTTCATCTTGCCCTTGACGATCTGGGCCAGGTTCATGAACTTATTTTTCTTTGTCAACGTGCAGCCTTCTTTTCATGTCGGTGAGAGACGGGTACGTCTCGCTAATGGTGGACTGCGGTTGGGGGTCGGCGTCGGGGCGAAAGTCAACCAGTCCCGCACCGCAGGACCCGAGGTGCACCTTGCTCGCTGAGGTGTTATTCAAGGCCATCTCCCTTCGCCCGATCGACCTAGTGGATTGCGGAGGGAGGGCGTGGGCCGCGAGCACCGCGCCAGGGCCCGGTTATCGAACAGATACGTCGAAGTGCGCTCGAACACCACGGGCCCCGAGGGTCCGGCGCTACTTGGAGTCTTCATGGACCGAACTGGTGTTGCCGGCCGCGTCGACGACCTGGCGATTCATCTCGTGGCGACTGCCCCCGACGGGATTACGCGAGACGGCGAAGATGATCGACGACACCACGAAGCCGAAGGCGCCCGCGATCATGAGGATCAGCCCCACCGTCGAGAGGCGAAAACCGGTCCCTTGATAGGTGACGGCCCAGTACATCACGGCACCAGCGGCGGCTGCGATGGCGCTCAGCACCATTCCGGGAAGACCCACTTCACACCCTCTTCTTGACAACCTGGCCAACGGTCAGGTGAGAAGGATGCGGGGTCTAGACGTCCTAAGGCGGAGTGTAACACCCTATTTGTACGGTCCTACACAATTATGACGATCTTGCCCGGAGGGCGGCCTACGGTACTGCCTGGTCCGAGGGTGTGGAGGGAGATTCGCCATCCCGCGACGGCGCCGGACCGGTCGTCCCGGTCGTCGAGGTGACCTCACGGCTCGGTTGCCCCTGCGCCGGGGGCCCGACCGCGGCGGGCGACCGGGCCGGCAGTCGTTCGAGGGCCGCGTCCACCTCGGCACCGATCAGGATGGCGAGCCCGGTGAGATAGAGCCAGAAGATCAAGATCGCCACACCCGCGAAGGCCCCGTAGGTTTTGGCGTACGACCCGAAGCTCGAGGTGTAGAAGGAGAAGCCGAGCGAGACGAGGGCCCATACCACCGTCGCGAAGATGGCCCCGGCACTGGTCCAGCGCCACCGCGACCTCGAACGATTGGGCGCCGCGTAGTAGAGCAACGAGAAGAGCAGGTTCATCAGACCGAGCGCGATCAGCCAGCGCAGCGTCGTCCACAGGGCCCCGAAGGCCGTGCCGGCCACGGGCGCCGTCTCCTTGATCAGGCCGCCCAGCTGCGGTCCGAAGATCACGAGTGCGGAGGCGGACCCTCCCAGCAGGGTCGCGCCGACCAACAACGGCAGCGCGAGGCCCCGTTTGGCCAGGAACGAGCGGTCGGCGGGCAGACCGAAGGCCATGTCCAGACCCTCCTCCACGATCACCATGCCCGACGTGGCGCTCCAGAGCGCGACCACACTGGCGATCACGGTCGCCCACACGTCGGTGGCGGAGCGGTGGGCGGTGTGCGAGATCGCCGTGGCGAACACTTGCGCCGCCCCCGACGGCAGGGACGTGGTGACGCCGTGGATGAGGCTCACCACGAGGCTGCTCGGGATCGCCACCAGGGCCGCGATGCCCAACAGCGCGATGATGATCGGAAAGATCGCGAGGAACCAGCGAAAGGCGAAGGCGCCGGCCGCGACGTTGACGCGGTCGGCCTTCATGTTGTCGAGCGTCGAGCGTACGAGCGCTCTCACGCGAGTGGCGTCCATGGTCCAGTCTGACCGGACCGCGCGCGCACGCGCCACCTACGGTACGTCAGCGCGATCGGGGTAATTACTGCCCGACCGGGCCGCGGGGGTACAGCTCCCAGGGCACCAGCGATGAGCGGTTGTCACTCCAGGCCTCGAGCAGATGGTCCGAGAAGCGCTGCTCGAGCATCAGCACCGCCGCCGCGCCGAACAGCAGGTCGGCGCTGAGCTGGGGGGCGGCACCGAGCAGCCCCGCGACGATGTGGTTGCGCGCGAGCAGCGGGCGCCGTTCGTCGACCGCGACACGCCGTTCGGCGAAGCGACGGCCGACGGGGCCGACGCCGAAACGCGTCAGCGCCCCGCTGTAGCGCTCCATCGACTCCATCGAGGTCGTCTCCGAGACGGCCAGGTGCCCCACGAGGGCCCCGCGCCACTGCGGGTGGAAGGAGAGCATCGAGGCCAGGTTGACCGTGGCCAGCGTCACCCCGGGCAGGATCTCCACGTAGGAGCCGTAGGAATCATCGAGTCCCAGTGCGGTCATCGTCGCGGCGAAGAACTTGGTGCGCATCCGATCGGCCTCGCCCGAGTCTGTTTCGTCGACGGGCACCTCGACCAGCGCCGCCTTGGCGTCACCCGAGCGCCGGGGTAGCGAGAGCGTCTGGGGATGGGCCGCCCGCAACTGGTAGGCCGAACGGTGTACACAGAACTCGCGGAACTGGTCGATCGTCCCGGTCTCACTGAAGTACGAGGCCAGCGAGGTCCCGGGATAGTCGTCGACCAGTTGGTCGAGCATGGTGACCATCTCCGTGGGATGGCCGGCGATCACCGGGGCGATCTCCTCGCGCAGGCGGGCTTCGAAGACCCGCTCGAGCTCGGTGCGGAATTTGAGCAGCCCCGGGTCCCAGCCCCATTCGACGTCGGCCAGACCGCGGTAGTGCATCTCGTAGCAGAGGTAGAGCGCGAGCTCGAAATCGTCGTCGTGCAGCGGATCGACCTGCGACAGCGGCGGCGTCGCGCCGAGCGTGCCCGGCTGGCGCTGCAGTGCCGAGACGACCGTGGCGCTCAACGGTCCCCTCGGCCAGGGCAGCAGGGGCCAGTCCGATTGGATGCGCTCGTATCCGGCCGTCGGCGCGTAGGAGGGGTCGAAGACGCGACCGTAACTGGGGATCGGGCCCAGAGCGTTCGAGGTCCGACGGACGATCGAATTGCGGGTCGTCATCGCCGCGCTCCGCTCAGGTCCGAACCGGCGCCGGGCCCGTCCGAGGTGGCCATTCGCGCCGCCACTACCGAAGCGGCATCCATCTCCTGCGGGCCCGGTGACGAGGACGCCCGCGACGCGGCGCGGCGCAGGTCGGCCTTCAACTGGTCGGCTCGGGCCATCGACCGCAGCTCGCGCTCGTCCTTGGCGAGTCGTCGCACGAACTGCTTCATTGTCTCTCCTCCATCACGCCCCACCCCACGACCCACGCCGGCCCAACGGTCGGGCCGGCCCCCGACGGCACCTGGGAGAAAACGTCATCGATCATTCGCGCCGTACTCCAGCAACTCGCGCACGCACGCCTCGAGGCGGCGCAGCAGTTCGAGCGACGTCGGCGACGCCGAGTTCGGGGCCACCCTCGCCCTCGATGGACCATCGTCGTCGACAGGGATCAATGGGGGGGTGATGATCCCTGTCGACGAACGGCTTGTGTAGTTCCCTTGACGGGTACTCGAGTCATTTCTCGAAATCATGATCAGCCCTTTGATCAGTAAAGTCGGTGTGGCACTTCTGCTTGGTCCTCGGCTTCGCCGTTGGCGCGGAACGGCGGCCGGTTGATCTCGACGTGGCCAGGGCGACGGCCGCCTTCTTGGCGGGCGACGAGACCCCGTGCGTTCCGACGTCGCCCGTCGTCGGCCCCTCCTCGTACCACGTGAACGGGGTGACGACGCGCTGGCGGCCGTCGGGTCCGCGCACGGTGGTGGTCCGTTCGCTGAGCCAACTCTCGAAGGCGGCGTAAAAGCGTTCGGCGTTGTGGGCGTCGCGGTACGGTCCGGGCGCGAACACGACGACGATGTCGGCGGTCGTACTCACGACAGACCCGCGATCGAGCGGATAACGCCACGAACTAGAACTGGTGAAACCGCTGGAAAAACGTCCACCTCGAGCCCTCTCTCCCACAACCTGACCAACTGTCAGGCGAGGAGGATGCGAGGTCTAGACGTCCTGAATCGGATGGTAACACGCACGGTTAGGCCGTGGACAGGGCCAATCTCACAACAATGAAACAACGATTGTGCCACTTCTGTACGGTTTTAGGGCAACTCAGTGGCCCTTGGCCTCTTTCGGGATATCGAGGTCGGTGCCCTCGAGCGCGCCCTCCACCACCATGGTCGCGACCGTCGTGAGGCCGAGATTGTGGTTGCGCGCATGATTTCGCAGGCGGGCGAAGGCCTGGTTCATGTCGCAGTGCGTGGCCTGGCTGACCATGCCCTTGGCCTGCTCGATGATGATCCGGCTGTTGAGGGCGTTGCTCAGCTGAAAGTTCAGCGTCTTGGCGTCCAGGGAGATCCGGTGCTGGAGGATGGCGATGGTCGCCACGTCGGCCAGGCCCTGAGCGGCGATGACGTCCTCCTCGTTCAGGGTGCCCGCCTCGGTCCGGAAGAGGTTCAGCGCGCCGATGGTGCGCCCGCGCAGGCGCATTGGCAGGCAGTGCACCGAGCGGAACCCGAGCGCGATGGCCCGGGGGCTGAAGCGGGGCCAACGCTCGATGTGGTCGGTCAAGGCCCGATTGACGATGGCGTT
The DNA here is from genome assembly GCA_050010495.1 of Acidimicrobiales bacterium. Classification (GTDB taxonomy): domain Bacteria; phylum Actinomycetota; class Acidimicrobiia; order Acidimicrobiales; family RAAP-2; genus RAAP-2. Next base: position 8,899 of record JBEKKW010000028.1, on the reverse strand, counting down.
GCCGTCACGGAAGCACTCGACGCACGGTCCTTCGTCGACCTGGATCTGCAGGAGTTCGAGCAGGCGCATCTCCTCGCTCGACGAGGCGATGAACTGCAGTTCTCCGCCCGGCGAGGAGAGCATGACGCCCGCGGCGTCGACGTCGATGGTCTCGACACAGCGATGCGTGAGCATCGTCAGGACGTCGATCACGTCGAACTCGTCGACCAGGTTGTCCGCGAGTTCGACGAGGGTCGAAATGAGCAGTGACTCCCTTGGCATCTCCCCTCCCTTACTCAAATGCTTCTGTACCACCGACCCCGGGGAAAAGGCCCGTAGCGAAGGCAATTGTACTTCGCTCACGATTCGGTTTCCTGCACTTTGACCCACGAACGCGAGGTCGGGTCGAAGGCCGTCTGACGGGTGACGACCCGCTGGGCGAGCTCGGACAGCGCGACGTTCAGCGCGAAGGCGTGGGCGCGCAGGCTCACCAGGGCGCTGCCCACTGACATGGATCCCTGGACGGCCACCATGCCGGCCGCCTGGTGGACGGAGAAGTCGAAGGTGGCCTCGCGCTCGAGTTCGGCCGCCAGGGTGTCACTCGGGGCGCCGGCCTGCATCGAGAGCACGGCCCGCCCGATGACCGAGGCCATCAGGTAGGCGTCGGACAGCTGGGTCGCCGTGAGTTCGCCCGGCGCGCCGCGGTAGAGGCACAGGGCCCCGAGTCGGATCCCGCCGATGCGCACGGGGAAGCCGAAGACGGCCTGGGCGCCGGCATCCGTCGCCGACGGCCCGTAGGCGAGCCACTGACGCTCCCCGGGATTGGCCAGATCCGGTTCGTCGATGACGAAGTCGGCGGCGCAGGCCTCGACGCTGGGTCCCTCGCCGAGACTGATCTCGAGGTCCATCAACTCGCGGGCCACGTGGTTGCTGGTGCACAGGCTGGTGAAATTCTGGTCCGCGGAGACGAGCACGATGCCGGCCCCGCTCAGTTCGGTGAACTCGGCCGCCACCGCGCAGAGCGATCCGCCACGGGGATTCTCGCGCTGGCTGCGCGCGAGCAGCATCAAGACGACCAGCAGACGGTCAGCGGCCACGGGTCAGCGCACCTGGCTCGCCGCTGCGGCCGTCGTTGGGCCCGACGGGGTCGGCCGCCGAATGCCGGGCGAGCACGGCCGGGCCCACGGTATTGAGTTCACGCCGATCTTCGGGTCCCAGGGATTGGCCATCTCGAGCGTCAGCCGCCGCACTCCCTGGGGGCGCGGCGAGGCGGTCCATGAGGGGTCTGGGGCGTGGGTCGGGCGGGGCTCGCGACATCGACGCGACGTCGCCGTCAGACCTGGACGGGCTCTGGGGACGGCTCCGGCTCCGGTTCGGGCTCCGTGGCGACGACGGGAGTCTCGAGGCTGGCCCGTTTGAGCGCGGCCAGGCGTTGGCGAAAGCCCGAGATGAAGCCGTCGACGCCGATCCAGCTCGAGGTCCTCCACATCGCGAGGATCACGACCGCGAAGAGGGCGTAGAAGGCGCAGACACTGGCCGTGCCCGACATGACGTAGGTGAACAGCAACACCAGACTGCCCAGACAGGCCAGGGGCGTCAGGAACCCGAGCGCCAGGCAGACGCCGATGGCGAACTCGGCGAAGGCCACGAGCACGCCGATCCAGGCAGCGTTGGGCACGACGAAACTGTGCAGGAAGGTGGCCCACCAGCTGTAGGCCGCCGCGCCGTGGGCGGCGAAGCCGGCCACGCCGGCGCCGCCGTGGTGGAGAAAGGCCGAGTTCTCATTGCCCCAGATCTTGGCGATGCCGGCCTGGAGCCACATGACCCCGAGCCAGATGCGCATCGCGTTCCACACCAGCGCCGCGCTCTTGGACGTCTGGAGCCAGGAGAGCGCGCGCGGCGTCTTGACCTGCGAGGGGTTGCCAATCAGACCAAAAAGGTTTTCCATGAGACTGCCCGCTTTCTAGACCTCTCTGACCAATTGTCAGTGGAGAGGGAAGCGGGAGTCCGGACGTCCTGCACCAACCGTACCACCTGAAGATCAACAACGACGGCCCTCTCGCGATTCACGCGACGACGGTCGACGTTCGAATCACGACAATTTCGTCAGAGGACGTCGTGGGGATCGACGCCGACCCCACCGGCGGCGCTGCTCTCGTAGGCCGCCAGAGCCAGACGCAGCACCTCGGTCGCCTCGTGTGCGCCCCAGAGCAACGGCCCGTCGCCGCCGTGGCGCACGTTACGTAGCCAGTGCCGGCCCGAGTCGCGAAAGCTGCTCGCCCAGTCGTCGTCCAGTCCGTGGTGCGAACGCATCACGCCGTCCACGTAGACCTCGAAACTGGGCTGCTGGATGCCGCGCCCCGTGCAGCGATTGACGCGGGCGAACCCCTGGCGCCCGGTGACTTCCCAGCGCTCGTCGTTGGTGTAGTAGTCCGATCGCAGGAACATGTCGACCGCCAGCGTCAGGTCCCACACCCCGCGCACGCCGTTGACGTGCTCGAGGATCACCGTCGTCGGAGCGTCGATCTCGAGGCCCTCGATGATCTCGGTCGATCCGACCCAGGCGCGCACCTCGCGCACCGGTCCGAAGAGCCAGAGGGCCGTCGAGAACTTGTGCCAGCCGTCGTCGAAGAGCAGGATGCCCCGACCGCGCCGGGCCTGGTCGAACTGCCACTCGTAGGCGCTGCCCGGCACCTCCCATCCCCCCCGACCACTCGCGACCATCTTCATGTGGTAGCCGCTGATCGCGCCGAGCTCCCCGGAGTCGACCACGGACTTGAGCGCGAGCAGCGGCTCGTAGAAGAGGTAGTTCTCCATGATCCGTAGACGAGCGCCGCTCTCACGTTCCGCGTCCAGCATCCGTCGCGCGCTGGCCAGGTCGTTGGCCATCGGTTTCTGGCAGTTGACGTGCCAGCCCTGGGCCAGGCACTTTAGGACGCCTTCCTCGTGCAGCACGATCGGCGTCAGCAGTTCCACGGCGTCGAGCTCAAGACCGCTGGCCGACAGCTCGTCGATCGAGGCGAAGGGTCGGGCCCCGGGCCAGTCGACCTGGCGTTCGCGGCGGCGGTCCCCGTTCGGGTCGACGATCGCCACCACCTCGACGTCACCGTTGTCGAGATAGCCGAGGCGATTGAGGTCGTAGATCCGGCCGAGCCCGATGATCGCGGCCCGTACCGGCCGCTCCAGCGGGTCGAGTCCCAGCGCACCCTCACGATCGTCCATGCCAGATGGTAACGGCGAACCCACGCTCACGGCGCCGGAGGACACCGGCCCTCGGCTCAGGCCCGCGTCTGCTCGTGGCGCCAGCGGGCGTAGCGACCGCGGCCGCGCAGCAGGTCGCTGCCGGGCGACTCTTCGTGCACGTGCGCCACCAGCGACGACGTGGAGAGGCCGAGCGCCCCGACGACCATGACCCCGAGCGACAGGGCCTCCACGCTCGCGTAGAGCGGACCGCCGCGCAGGTTCTCGGCGAAGAGCACGTGGCCGATCGCGATGGCGACGAAGGGATTGACCAGGATGAGCGACGACTGCGAGGCGGCGAAGGGGCCGACCTGGAAGGCGCTCTGCATGATGACGAAGGAGGAGAGTCCGATCAGCGCGACGGCGTAGAGCTGCCAGGATCCAAAGAGGGCACCCCAGCCGGCGACCAACTGGTCGGTCATCGACTTGGTGATCGCCGACAGCAGCGCGAACCCGATCGACGCGCCCGCCCCGAGCGCCAGGGCCCGCCACCAGGGCGGGCCGCGACGACCGACGACGACGAAGAGTCCCACCACGGCGACGACGGCCAGCCCCACCGTCCACCAGAGCGCCCCGGTGGGGACCTTCGTGCCGACGCTGGGCGCCGACACGAACAAGAAGGCGCCCAGACCGAGGGCCGTGGCGAAGGCGGCGAGCAGGTCCCGGGTGCGCAGCGGCGTCGAGAACCAGAGCCAGAGCACCAGCACCAGGATCACCAACTCGCTCACCATGATGGGCTGGACCACGTTCAAGGCTCCCAGGTGCAGCGCGACGGCCTGGGCGGCGTAACCGAGGGCCATGATCACGAAGCCGAGCAGCCAGATCGGGCGCTGGACCATATGACGCACCAGTCCCACCGAGGGTCCGTGGCCCTCGGGCGCGTCCTCCACCCCGAGGCGCTGGCAGATGCTGGCGACGGCGTTCGCGAATGAGGCCGCCAGGGCCATGCAGTACACCACGGCCCGAGCCTACGGTCCACTGGTGCGTCGAAGGTGCACGAATCGCGCGAACGCCGTCTGGTGCCGGGCCGCCACGACGTAGATTGACTGGAGTCGTCAAAGGGGGATCGTGCCTTTTAATTTGAGCGAACTGATGTCCTCGCGCCACGGCGAGAACTTCCAGCTCCATTCGAAGTACCTCAATCCCCAGCTGGCCAAGGTCGTCAAGACGATCGGCTTCGATCGCTTCTACGGGCGCGGCGAGGGTTGCTACCTCTACGACGACGAGGGCAAACGGTACCTGGACCTGCTGAGCGGCTTCGGGGTCTTCGCCCTGGGGCGCAGCCATCCGGTGATCAAGGACGCCCTGCGCCAGGCCCTCGACGCCGACCTGCCCAACATGGTCCAGATGGACTGCGCGCTCCTGCCGGGACTGCTCGCCGAGCAGTTGGTTGCCCGCAGCCCGGCCCACATTGAACGGGTCTTCTTCTGCAACTCGGGTTCCGAGGCCGTCGAATCGGCGATCAAGTTCGCCCGCTCGTCCACCAAGCGAAACCGCGTCTGCTACCACGCCCACGCCTTTCACGGCCTCACGACGGGCGTGCTCGCCCTCAACGGCTCGCCCGAGTTCAAGAGCGGCTTCGGTCCCCTGCTGCCCGGCGCCACGGAGATCCCCTTCGGCGACCTCGAAGCGCTCCAGCGCGAGTTGCGCGCGGGCGACGTGGCCGCCTTCGTCGTCGAACCGATCCAGGGCAAGGGCGTCTACGAACTCGACCCCGAACGCTGGCGCGAGATGGAGCGCTGCGTCCACGAGGCCGGCGCCCTGCTCGTCTGCGACGAGGTCCAGACGGGCCTGGGCCGCACGGGCCGATTCTTCGCCTTCGAGCACTACGGGCTCTCGCCCGACATCATCACCGTGTCCAAGGCGCTCTCGGGAGGCTTCGTGCCGGTCGGGGCGATGCTGACGAGCGACAAGATCTACCGCAGCGTCTACAGCTCGATGGACCGGGCCATGGTCCACTCCACGACCTTCAAGGGCAACCAGCTCGCCATGGTCGCCGGCCTGGCGACCCTGACGGTCTTTGACGACGAGCACATCGTCGAGCACGCGCAGGCCATGGGCGCGGTGTGGCGCACGAAGCTCGAGGCCCTCGGCGAGCGCCACGAGTTCCTGCACGAGGTGCGCGGCCGAGGACAGATGATCGGCGTCGTCTTCGGTCCCCCCACGTCGCGAGCGGCGAAGATGCGCTGGCGAGCGGTCGAGACGGCAAGAACGGCCATGTTCTCCCAGACCCTCGTCGTCCCGCTCTTTCAGCGCTACGGCATCTTGACCCAGGTCGCGGCCGACAACGTCAACGTGATCAAACTGCTGCCGCCGCTGATCGCCGCCGAGACGGAGATCGATATCTTCGTCGAGGCCCTCGACGAGCTGCTGACGCAGGCCGAGCAGAACAGCCGCTGGCTCGTCGGCTTCGCCACGACGATGGCGAGGGGGGCCCTTCGACGGACCCGCTCCCCCTCCCGCTCGTCCCCGACGGGCCCGTGACGGCGCAGCTCGAACCGGGCGACCGGGTCGTGGTGACGGGGGCGGCCGGCTTCATCGGCTCGGCCGTCACCCGGGCGCTGGTCGAGCGTGGCGTCCAGGTCGTCGCGCTGCTCGAACCGGGCGCCGTCACCACGAACCTCGACGGACTGGACGTCGAACGGGTGACGGGCGACACCACCGATCCCCGTTCTCTCGAGGGGCTCTTGGTCGGCGCGCGCTACTGCTTTCACCTCGCCGCGCGGTTCGGGTTCTGGCCCAAGGATCCCTCGGGCTTCTACGCGGTCAACGTGCGCGGCAGCCAGAACGTCATCCGGGCCGCCGTCGACGCGGGCGTCGAACGAATCGTCTACACCTCGACGGTCGCCACTTTGGGGCTGTGGAAGACCAAGTCCGGTCGTCCCTCCAACGAGGACGACGTCGCCGATCTCACCCACCTCTACGGCAACTACAAGCAGACCAAGTACGTCGCCGAGCACGAGGTCCTGCGTCTGTGCGCGCAGGGGGCGCCCGTGGTGCTCGTGCTGCCGACGATGCCGCACGGCCCCTTCGACCAGCGCCCCACGCCGTCGGGCAAGGTGGTGCTCGACTACCTCAACGGACGCCTACCGGGGTTCGTCGACACCGCCATGAACGTGGCGCACGTCGACGACCTCGCCCGCGGCCACCTGCTCGCGCTCGAGCGGGGCCGTCAGGGCCGCAGCTACATCTGCGGCGGCGACAACATCACCATGGCCCACCTGCTGGAGATCCTGGCTGACGTGACGGGCCTGCCCCGCGCGCAGCGCCGGTTCCCTTCGGCATTCCCGATGATCGCGGGGCGGCTGTCGCAGTTCGTCGAGGGTGACCTCTTGGGCCGAGAACCCCGGGTGCCCCTCGAAGCGGCGCAGATGGCGTCGACCACGATGACCTTCGACGACTCGAGGGCCCGCGACGAGCTCGGCTACACCTCGCGCACCCCCGAGTGGGCGCTCTACGACTCGGCCCGCTGGTTCGTCGAGCGCGGCTACGTCAGCGCCGATCGAGTCCACCGGATCAGGTGGAAGCGGCCCGAAGGTGACGGAGGGCGTACCTAGTCGGTGCGCGAGATGACTGCGCGCCAGGCATCGACGCCACCGGGATTCAAGGTGATGATCATGCGCATCAAGTCGAGAGAGAGGACGTGCCACCCCTCGGCGAACGAGGATCGCAACTCCCCCTCGCTGACCCGGCGCGGTCCGAAGTCCCCCGGCACCCGGTCGCTGAAGCAGAGCAGGAACAACTGCCCACCGGGCGACAGCGCGCGGGCCAGGCTCGCGACGTACCTCGCCCGCGCTTCGTCGTCGAAGACGTGGAAGAGTCCGGAATCGAACACGGTGTCAACGGGACCATCGAGGAAACGGAGATCGAGGGCGTCACCCACCACGAAGCTGGCGTCCAACGCTCGCTCCTGCGCCTTGGCGCGCGCCATGGAGATCGCGCGGGACGAGGAGTCGACACCGGTCGCGTCGAAACCGAGCGAGCTGGCGAGCAGGGCGTGCTCTCCCGTGCCGCACCCGACGTCGAGCACCCGTCCGCGCAGGCCGCCGGCCTCGACCAGCGCGAGGAGGGCCGGCTGCGGATAGCCAATGTCCCACGGCGGTGTGGACTCGTACGCCGCGTCGAAGTCCGTGATGGACGCCGGCCGGTCCCCCAACCCGCGCGTCGCCGTCGACTCATTCGTGTCGTCACTTTCCATTGTTCCGCCTCAGCCTCGGCGTGCGACGCCAACGGGCGGCCAGAACCGATTCGCCACCCGTTCGCTCAAGGAGACGTCGTGGTGGTCGTGGTCGACGTCGTGGTCGACGTCGTGGTCGTCGTCGACGGCGGGGGCAACGTCGTGATGAGGTCGCCCGTGGACGCGGACATCTCGGTGAGCGATCCCGTGCTCGCGGCGGGCGTCTGACTGTTGGCGCCCGAGCGACTCGCCACCCACAGGTCGCCGCCCGAGATCGCGAAGGCCGACAGCAGACTGAAGTAGTACGGACCGTTGGTGTTGCACATGTACCAACTGGGCTGTCCGCTGGCGGACGACAACGAGGTCACCATCGGGCTCGTACCGAGCGGGCTCGCCACGTACACCGTTCCGCCCGATCCGATCACGACCGAGGGATGGCCGAACCCGTAGGCGGCGTCGGAGTCGGTGTCGGTGGCGATCACCTGACCGTTGGCCGCGTTGATCTCGGTGGCCGAGTTGCTGCCACTGTCGGCGACCCACACATTGCCCACACTCACCGCAATGCCATCGGGCCAACTCAAACCCTGCTGCGCGACGACGCGGACCAATGCGCCATTGACGATGCGCACCTCGGTGACCGAATTGTCGGCGGCGTCAGCGACGAACGCGTAGGGGCCGGAGACGGTGAACGCCTGAGGATAGGAGAAGGCGAAGCGCGCGCCCGATACCACCCGCGCGAGCGCCCCGGTGCGCGTCGTGATCTCGGTGATCGAACCGGCGACTGGATTGCTTCCCGTCCGTCCGGCATTCAACACCAGAACCTTGCTGCCGGCCGCCTCGATCGCGACGGGATCAGAAAAATGGAACTGACGTCCCGCGATTACCCGTACGAGTGCGCCGTTGCTGGCGCGAAGTTCGGTGACCGATCCGGCCCCGTTGGCCACGAACAGATCGGGCCCCGACTGGGTGATCGCCGTCGGCGAGTTAAAGCCGTAACTGCTCGAATGCAGCGTCGTGATCCACGCTCCGCTCGAGGGATTGATTTCGGTGACGGAGTTGCCCGACTGGTTCGACACCCAGAGATGGCCGCCACCGAAGGCCAGGCCGGACGGCGCATCGAATTCGAGAGCGCTCGACGCGACCCGAGGCGCCGCCTGCACCGAGACCGTGCCGACCGCGAGGGTGGACAGTGTGAGAATTCCGAGGCACCCGAGCGCCACTGACTTGCGTAGGCGACGTCGCATAAGGGCGATTGTAGCGCCCCACGCCTTCCGATAGACATCGCGCCACCGGTCACGCCCCGGCGGGCCGAGCCAGCGCCGAGTGCCTGACGGCACCCTCCTCATCGATGGCCAACGCTCACCATCACGTATTCACTCGGCGTTGGCGACGTGAGTGAACCGAACTCGGGCCTCTTCGAAAAGAGCCTCGTGTGCCAATATCGTGTACGTGACCCAGGCCGAGCATTCGCGAACTCCTGGTCGGGGGCTGCTCCTGGTCACG
>JBEKKW010000027.1:0-24062 GCA_050010495.1 Acidimicrobiales bacterium | reverse complement strand
GCCCAGGCCTTCGGCGATGCGCTCGTCGCGCAGGGCTTCCGCCTCGTCTCGGGCGGCACGGACAATCACATGGTCGTGCTGGACCTGCGCGACTTCGACGCCGAACTGCCGGGCAAGCAGGCCCAGGAGGTCCTGGACCGGGCCGGCATCACGACGAACCGCAACACGATCCCCGACGACCCGCGCAGCGCCTTCATCACGTCGGGCCTGCGCCTGGGCAGCGCCGCCGAGACGACGGCCGGGATGAAGGAGGAGCAGTTCGTCATCATCGCCGGGTTGATGGCGCGCGCGCTGCGCGAACGCAGCGACGACGTCGTGCTCGCCCAGGTCCGTGACGAGGTGGCGCAGCTGTGCAAGACCTTTAATCCCTACGCCGGGTTCACGACGTTGTAGATGGACAACATCGCCTCCTACGTAGTAGTGATGCTCGTAGGAGCGTTGGTGACGGGGGCCGCGGACATCCCGGCGCGCGTCATCGCCCTGCGGGTGGGGTACCTGGCCCAGCCCGACGAGCGCAAGGTCCACGAGAAGGCCACGCCCTACGGCGGCGGGGCGGCGATGCTGATCGGCTTCTGCGTCGCGCTGCTGGTCGCGGTCTTCATCCCGGCCCTGCGATCGGTGATCACCTCGTCACACGAGATGCTCGGGGTGCTGCTCGCGGCCGGCGTCATCTTCGTCGTGGGCATGCTCGACGACTTTCGAGAGATGAGCGCCCCGGCCAAGGTGGCCGGGCAGTGCCTCGCCGCCTCGATCCTCTACTTCAGCGGCTGCACCATGTACCAGCTCAAGCTGCCCTTCGCCGGCTTCGTGGTGCTCGGCCCGTCGATCCTGCCGATCATCACCGCGATCTGGGTCTTCGCCCTGACCAACGCCGTGAACCTCATCGACGGCCTCGACGGGCTGGCGGGGGGCATCGTGGCCATCGCGTCGGGCACGCTGTGCATCTACGGTCTGCGCCTCGAGGACCTCGGCCTGTTGCCGGTGACCAACGTCGGGCCGCTCATCGCGGCGTTGACGTGCGGGATCTGCATCGGGTTCCTGCGCGACAACTTCCACCCGGCCAAGCTCTTCATGGGTGACGCCGGCGCCTTGATGCTCGGGCTACTCATGAGCGCGTCGACGATGGTCATCGGCGGGCGGACCCCGCCGGCGAGCGGGGTGACCTTCTTCTTCTTCGCGCCGCTGCTGATCCCGGTCTTCATCCTCGGCGTCCCGCTGATCGACGCCGTGTGGGCCTTCCTTCGCCGCACGGCGTCGGGACAGGGCTTTCACACGCCCGACAAGAACCACATCCACCACCGATTGATGCGCCTCGGCCACGGTCAGCGCCGCACCGTGGTGATCCTCTGGTCGTGGACGGCGCTGTTGTGCGGCTTCGTGTTGTTCCCGCTCTTCGAACCGCGCTTCAACGTCTTCATCCCGCTCGGCGTCGCGGTATTGGTCGTCGGCCTGTTCTCCTGGTCCACGCCGTCCTTCATCCGGCGTCGGCCCAAGCACGAGGCGAAGGAACTGGGACCTAAGAGCAGGGCCCGGTGAGCGTTCCCCCTGATGGAGAGGGGTCCGAGTCGCCCTCGGGCAAGGGCCTGCCGGACCTGCCGGGGATGGTCGCGTTCTTGACCATGGGCACGACCATCGCCGCGTGCGAGGCGGTGGGCGTGGTGCTCGGACTCTGGGCCGATCGGGCCTGGGGCGCCGCGCCGCTGTGGTTGCTAATCGGGATAGCATTAGGAACGGTCGCCGCCGTGGTGAGCGTTTTGCAGCTGGTCCGGCGTTTCCTTTAGAAACCCTATTGTCCGTGCTCGAAAACCTACCCACCAACACACTGCCACGACTTCTCCGTCGAACCATCTTGTCGGCCATCATTGTGGGTTTTGTGGGCTTCGTCGTCGCCCTTTTTGTCGCACCGCCGCTCGCGGCCCTGGGCATCGTCATCGGCGTGGGGCTGGCGATCGTCAACCTGCGCTTCCTCGACCGCCAGGCCGCCCGGGTCGAACTACAGGGCGAGCAGAGCACCAAGGCCGTCCGGCGACAGCTGGGCGGGCGCACCATGGGCCGCCTCGCCGTGGTGACCGTGGTCGTGCTGGGACTCGTCTGGCTGGACGCACCCCTGGGAATCGGTATTGTTGCAGGGCTTGTGCTTTACCAAATTGTCTTTGTTTTCAACGTCATGCGCGTGGTGGCCAATCAGGGAGGAATTGAGTGAGGACGCTGTACGCAGCGAAGACCCTCTCAGTGGGGGTGCACCCGACGGTGCACCTATTCGGCCTGGTCATCGATACCGACATCGTCACTTCGACGCTCGTGGCCGCCGCCATCTTGCTCTTCCTCGGCTTTCGCATGCGCGCCACCGTCACCGACGGCGTGCCGGGCAAGCTGCAGATCGTCTGGGAGGTCATTCTCGATCAGGTGAACGAACTCGCCACCTCGGCCATGGGGCCCAAGGGCAAGCGCTACGTGCCCATCGGGGTGACGGTCTTCTTCTTCATCTTGATCAGCAACTGGATTGGCTTCATCCCCTCCGCGATGCACCCGGGAGCGTCGGGCGAGATCCTGCCGGCCCCGACCGGCGACGTCAACCTGCCCCTGGCGATGGCGTTGATGGTGATCGTCTGGGTGCATATCGAGTCGTTCCGGGCGCGCGGTTTCAAGGGCTACTTCAAGCACTACACCCAGCCCTTCAAGGCCCTGCTGCCCATCAACGTCATCGAAGAGATCACCAAGCCCATCACGCTGACCTTTCGACTCTTCGGCAACCTCTTCTCCGGCGGGCTGATGATCGCGGTGATCGCGTTGCTGGTGCCGATCAGCGGCGTCCCCTTCGGGGAGGTGCTCTGGAAGCCGTTCGACCTCTTCATCGGGGCGATCCAGGCCTATATCTTCATGCTGCTGACGATCTTGTACATCAGCTTCGCCACCAGTCATGATCCAGAGCCGGAAACGCTGCTCGAGGCTTCTCACTAATCCCAAACCAGGAGGAAAATACATAATGGCTACACAGACACTTGATGGTGCGATCAGCATCGCCGGGGCACTGGTCGGCGGCGGGCTCGCCCTCGGCGGCGGCGCGATCGGCGCGGCGATCGGTGACGGTCTCGCCGGCAGCCAGACCATCGCCGCCATCGCCCGTCAGCCCGAGATCGAGAACAAGGCCCGTCAGTACTTCTTCTTGACGGTCGGTCTGGTGGAGGCGATGTACTTCATCAACCTGTTGTTCATGGTCGTGTTCGTCTACGTCTTCTCCAAGCAGTAATCCCGTGTGGCCGGCTCGCCGGTCGCTCAGTCCACTAGTGAAAGAAGGTCGTCGCCGATGATCGCCGAGTCCATCTTCCTCATACCCAACGGCACGTTCTTCGTCGAGCTGATCGTCGTGTTGGTCATCTTGATCCTCATGACGAGGTACATCCTGCCGCCCCTCAACAAGGCCATCGAGGGTCGCCAGGAGAAGATCCGCTCCTCGCTCGAGATGGCCGAGCAGGCCCGCGCCGAGGCGGCGGCCGCCGGTGACGAGCGCCAGAAGGTCCTCGCCCAGGCCCGGGACCAGGCCCGCGAGATCGTGGCCAGCGCGCAGGCCACCGCCGACCAGGTGAGGGCCGAGGCTGGAGGACGGGGTCAGCAGGAGTACGAACGGATCGTGGCCTCGGCCATCGCCGAGGTCGAGACGGCCCGCCAGCGCGCGGTGGACGAGGCGTCGGCTCGCATCGGGGAAATCGTCTTCGACCTCGTGACCAAGATCGTGGGTCGCGAGGTCGATCAGCAGGCACACGAGGACCTCGTGCGCGAAGCGGTCGCGGCGCTCAACGCCGAGGCGCAGCACGGGGCGACGCACTAGCCATGCTGCCCAAGCTCGAAGGATTCGCGGCCGCCCTGACCGAGCCGCTCGACGTCGACGCGCTCGCGGGAATCGCTGACGAGCTCTCGCGCGTCGAGCGGACCATCCTGGCGCGCGCGGACCTGCGAGCCGTGCTGACCGACACGTCCATCGCGGGCCACGCCCGCGGCCAGATCGTTCGAGATCTCCTGGTCGACAAGGTCGACACGCTCACCCTTCGCCTGTGCGTCTACGCCGCCGCCGCGGCGCCGGCCCAGGAGGTGCCGCGCGCCGTTGACGAGTTGGCGGTGGTCGTGCGCCACCTCAGCCACGCCGGCCACTTCCACCCGTTGAACCTCGGTCATATCGACGCGCGCAAGCGCGTGGGAGGCTACTGCGACGCCCTGCTCGACGACATCGACTCCGGCAACTTCTCGATCATCGAAGAGGAGCTCTTTCGCTGGGCGCGCACCATCGAGTCCAACTTCGAGCTTCGTCACCTGATGCTCGATCGCGACGCCCCGGTGGCGTCACGACTGGGGACGATCGACGAGCTGCTGGGTGCCAAGGTCGACCCGGTCACGCTGCGCCTCGCGCGCTACGTCGTGGTCGGAGGCCGGGCCCGCGACACGGTCGGCACGCTCGACTTCTTGGTCGACTTCGTCGCGCGGGCTCGCGACTGGCGCGTCGCGCGCGTCTTCAGCGCCCGGGACCTCGACAGCGACAGCCAGAGCCAGCTCGTCGCGTCCCTGGCGACCCTCACGGGCAAGAGCGTCGAACTCCAGATCGCCGAAGTCCCGTCGTTGCTCGGCGGGGTTCTCGTCGAGATCGGTGACTTGCGCCTGGACGCCACGACCAAGGGACGCCTCGGCGCGCTGCACGACAGCGTGACCTCGAAGCGACTGTACGAATCCTCACTGAACAGCAACGAATAAGGACAAGGAAATTATGACGACCGAACTCACCATCAGCGCCAGCGAGATCACCGAGGCGCTGCGCAAGCACGTGACGGAGTTCAATCCGGCCGTCGGCGCCGAGCAGGTGGGGCGCGTGGTCGAGGTCGGCGACGGGATCGCGCGCGTGTCGGGCCTGCCCAGCGCCATGGTCAACGAGCTGCTCGAGTTCGAAGACGGGACCCTCGGCATGGCCATGAACCTCGACGAGGAAACCATCGGGGCGGTCGTGCTCGGTTCGGTCGACTCCATCGAGGAGGAGCAGATCGTGCGCTCCACCGGGCGGATCTTGTCGATGCCCGTGGGAGACGCGCTGCTGGGGCGGGTCGTGAACGCGCTCGGCGAGCCCATCGACGGCCGGGGCCCGCTCGTGGGCGCCAAGACCCGCCGCATGGAAGTTCAGGCACCGGGCATCATCGGCCGCCAGCCGGTCAGCGAACCGCTCCAGACGGGCATCAAGGCCATCGACGCGATGACGCCGATCGGGCGCGGTCAGCGCGAGCTCATCATCGGTGACCGAAAGACCGGAAAGACCACGGTGGTGGTGGACACCATCCTCAACCAGAAGGGCCAGAACGTCAAATGCATCTACGTGGCGATCGGCCAGAAGAACTCCTCGGTCGCCCAGACCGTCAAGATCCTGGAAGACTTCGGCGCGCTCGAGTACACCGTCGTCGTCGTCGCCTCGGCCGGCGACCCGGCGCCGTTCAAGTTCCTCGCCCCCTACGCCGGCTGCGCGATCGGCCAGGAGTGGATGGAGGGCGGCGAGCACGCCCTGGTCGTCTACGACGACCTCTCGAAGCAGGCCGATGCCTATCGTCAGATCTCGCTGCTGCTTCGGCGTCCGCCGGGCCGTGAGGCCTATCCCGGCGACGTCTTCTACCTGCACAGCCGGCTCCTGGAGCGCGCCGCCAAGCTCAGCGACGCGATGGGGGGAGGTTCGCTCACGGCGTTGCCCATCATCGAGACCAAGGCCGGCGACATCTCGGCCTACATCCCCACCAACGTGATCTCGATCACCGACGGCCAGATCTTCCTCGAGTCGGACCTCTTCTACTCAGGCGTGCGTCCGGCCATCAACGTGGGTAACTCGGTCTCGCGCGTCGGGGGCGCCGCGCAGGTGAAGGCAATGAGGGCCGTCGCGGGCACGCTCAAGATCGACTTGGCCCAGTTCCGCGACCTCGAGTCCTTCGCCACGTTCGGCTCGGAGCTCGACAAGTCCTCCCAGGCCCAGCTCGACCGCGGTTACCGGCTCACCGAGCTGCTCAAGCAGGGGCTCAACGCCCCCGTGCCTGTCGAGGAACAGGTCGTCGTCATCTACGCGGGCACCAAGGGGTGGCTCGACACGGTGCCGGTAGAGGACGTGCGGCGATTCGAGTCCGAACTGCTCACCAACTTCCGGGCCCAGCACGGCGAACTGCTGGAGCAGATCCGCGACGCCGGCACCCTGCCCGACACCGACGCGCTCGACGCCGCGCTGCGCAGCTTCGTCGACGGCTTCGCCACCAGCAACTAGATCGTCAGCGAAGCGAACGAGGGAAAGGAGGGACCATGGCCGGAGGACAGGAGCGCATTCTGCGCCAACGGATCAAGTCGGTGCAGGCCACGCGCAAGATCACCAAAGCCATGGAGCTGATTGCCGCCTCCCAGATCACGCGAAGCCAGGCGCGCATCGTCGCGAACCGTCCTTACCGACGTGGCATGCAGCGCATCATCGTCGAAGCGGCGATCGGCGACCCCGCGGCGGCGAAGAAGCTGCTCGCGATCCCCGAAAAGATCGAAACGTCGCTGGTGCTCGTCATAACCGGCGACCGGGGGCTCTCGGGTGCCTATAACTCGTCGGTCATGCGCGCCGCCGAGCGCCTCGTCATCAGCGAGCGCACCGAGGGGACCGCCGTGCGCCTCTTCGCGGTAGGCAAGAAGGCGGCCGCCTTCTTCCGGTACCGGGGGATGGACGTCGAACGTAGCTTCGCGGGCTTCGCCGACCGTCCCACGTTCTCTGATGCCCAGTTCGTCGCCTCGACCATCGCCATGCCCTACGTGCTCGACGAGGTCCAGCAGATCCTCATGGTCTCGACGCGCTTCCAGTCGGCCGGCAGCCAGAGCGTGGCCATGGAGCAACTGCTCCCGCTGTCGATGCCCGAGTCGGAACTCAGCGAAGACCCGGCACCGGCGAAGGGCTACACCGAATTCGAGCCAGAGGTCTCCAAACTGCTCGTGTCGCTGGCCCCTCGGGCCCTCGAGAGCGAGATCTTCTCGGCCCTGCTCGAGGGCGCGGCCTCCTTCCATATAAGCCAGCAGCGCGCCATGGCGGCCGCCACCGACAACGCCGACGAACTCGGCCAGAACTTGACACGCATCATGAACCGGGCCCGTCAGGACTCGATCACCACCGAGATCATGGAAATCGTGAGCGGCGCCGAAGCGCTCCGCTCGGGAAAGTGAGAAGCAAATGACCATCGCACCTGAGAAGACCACACTGGAGACCGGTCGCGTCGTCGCGATCGCCGGGCCGGTCGTGGACGTGGAGTTCCCGCCCCACGCGCTACCCGAGATCAACCACGCGGTCGAGTTCGACATCGAGCTCGACGCCGTGAAGATCACCGTGACCGCCGAAGTGGCCCAGCAGATCGGCGAGGGGCGGGTTCGCTGCGTGTGCATGAAGCCCACCGACGGTCTGGTTCGTGGCACCGTCGTGCGCCAGACCGGGCGCGGCATCACGGTGCCCGTGGGCGACGCCGTCCTGGGCCACGTGTTCAACGTGCTCGGCGAACCGCTCGACACCGACAACATCGGCGCGGTCGAGGACCACTGGGAGATCCACCGTAATCCTCCGCCGTTCGACCAGCTCGAACCACACTCGACGATGTTCGAGACCGGCATCAAGGTCGTCGACCTGCTCGCGCCCTACGTGCAGGGCGGCAAGATCGGCCTCTTCGGTGGCGCCGGTGTCGGCAAGACGGTGCTCATCATGGAGATGATCCGCCGCGTCGCCGAGCAGCACAACGGCGTGTCGGTCTTCGCGGGCGTGGGCGAGCGGACCCGCGAGGGCACCGACCTCCTGCTCGAGATGCGCGAGTCGGGCGTCATCGAAAAGACGGCACTGGTCTACGGCCAGATGGACGAACCGCCGGGGGTGCGCCTGCGCGTGGCCCTGGCCGCGCTGACCATGGCCGAGTACTTCCGCGACGTGAAGAACCAGGACGTGCTGCTCTTCGTGGACAACATCTTCCGCTTCGTCCAGGCCGGCTCCGAGGTCTCGACGCTGCTCGGGCGCATGCCGAGCGCGGTCGGTTATCAGCCGACGCTGGCCGACGAGATGGGCGAACTGCAAGAGCGCATCACCTCGACGCGGGGGCGATCGATCACGTCGCTGCAGGCCGTCTACGTGCCGGCCGACGACTACACCGACCCGGCGCCCTTCACCACGTTCACCCACCTCGACGCGACGACCGAGTTGAGCCGACAGATCGCCGCGCTGGGCATCTACCCGGCGGTCGACCCGCTGACCTCGACGTCGAACATCCTGGCGCCCGAGATCGTGGGGGACCGACACTACGCCGTCGCGCGCCAGGTCCAGCAGATCCTGCAGCGCAACAAGGAGCTCCAGGACATCATCGCGATCCTGGGATTGGACGAGCTGTCCGAGGACGACCGCATTACGGTCTCACGCGCGCGCAAGATCCAGCGCTTCCTCTCCCAGCCGATGTTCGTCTCGAAGGTCTTCACCGGCATCGACGGCATCAACGTCCCGGTGCAGGAGACCATCGAGTCCTTCGAGCACCTGGTCAAGGGGGACCTCGACGCCTTCCCCGAGCAGGCCTTCCTCAACGTCGGCGGGGCGAGCGACGTCGAGCGCAAGGCCGCCGAGATCCTCAAGAAGTAGGTCATGGCCACACTGCACGTCGAGATCGTGTCGCCCGAGGTGGCGCTATGGACGGGGGAGGCCACGGCCTTCGTCGCGCGTTCGAGCGAGGGATTCTTCACGGTCCTGCCCGAACACACCGACACCGTCGGTGACCTCGTGCCCGGTCTCGTGCGTGTCGAGACGGTCGAGGGGAACTTGAATTTCGCCGTGCACGGCGGCTACTTCCAGGTCGTGCACGGTCCGAGCGACGGCGTCACGCTGGTCACGGTGCTGGCGGGCGTCGCCGAACTGGTGACGTCGATCGACGTGGCGCGCGCCCAGGCCGCCCGGGAGCGGGCCGAAGCAGAACTCAACGCGCGCGACGAGATGTCGGACCCCGTCGCCCACCAGATGGCCCTCGACTCCCTGGCGCGGGCCGAACTGCGATTGGCGGCCGCGTCGACGAAGCCCTAACGGGCCGAGACGTAGTCGAGCAGTTCCTTCTTCTCGCTCTCCAACTCATCGAGTCGGGCCTTGACGACGTCGCCAATCGAGACGAGGCCGACGAGACGGCCCTCCTGGACGACGGGCACGTGGCGGATGTGGTGCTCGGTCATGAGGCCCATGAGCGATTGCATCGACGTCTCCTCGTCGCAGACCCGTACCTCGCTCGTCATGAGCTCGGCGACGCTGACGTCCAGGGCGTCGACGCCCTGGGTGGCGAGCGCGCGCACGATGTCGCGCTCGCTGAGGATCCCCACGAGGGGCGGCAGCGATCCGGTCACCACGAGCGCGCCCACGCCGCGCTCCTTCAGGATCGCCAGGGCGTCGGTGACACTACGTTCCTGGGAGATGGTCGCGACGTCGCGCCCCTTTGTCGCCAATAGATTCGAAACCTTCATAACGCACCCCATTTCGCTCTGCAGCCACGTCGGAACCGGGAACGGCTCTAAGGCGGACCTTACGGCGCGAAGATTTGAATCGGTTAAGAATCTTGTCGGTTGTGAACAATCAGTCAAGGCGCCCACGCGATATTTCAGGCCCGTAGCGGCCCGGACGGTTAGAAACCGGCGGTCGAGAACTCCTGGAGCTTGCTGTGGCGGTGGAAGGTCTCGATCGTGCGCACCGTGCCCGAACGCGAGCGCACCACCAGCGATTGGGTCGTGGCGCCGAACTCGTGGAAGCGCACCCCGCGCAGGAAGTCCCCGTCGGTGATGGCCGTGGCGGAGAAGTAGCAGTTGTCGCTCGCCACCAGGTCGTCGTTGGAGAGCACGCGGTTGAAGTCGTAGCCGAGCGATTCGGCCAGCCGGCGTTCCTCGTCGTCGCGGGGATGCAGGATGCCCTGGATCTCGCCGCCGAGCCCCTGCAGCGCGGCCGCCGCGATGACGCCCTCGGGCGTGCCGCCGATGCCGATCAGCATGTCGACGCCCGAGTTCGGCCAGCCGGTGGCGATGGCCCCGGCCACGTCGCCGTCGAAGATCAGCTTCACGCGCGCGCCGGCCTCGCGCACCTCGGCGACGAGCTCGTCGTGACGGGGACGGTCCAGGATCACGACGCCCAACTCCTGCACCGGGATCTTGAGCCGCTTGGAGAGCTCGCTCAAATTGTCGGTCGCCGAGGCGTTGATGTCGATGGCGCCGCGCCCGCGCGGGCCCACCGCGATCTTCTTCATGTAGACGCACGGTCCGGGGTTGAACATGGTGCCCCGCTCGGACAGCGCGATCACCGACAGGGCGCCGTTGCGGCCCATGGCCGTGAGCGTGGTGCCGTCGACGGGATCGACGGCGACGTCGACCTTGGGCGGGCTGCCGTCCCCGATCTCCTCACCGTTGTAGAGCATCGGCGCCTCGTCCTTCTCGCCCTCGCCGATGACGACGACGCCGTCCATGGGTATCGCGCCCAGGACGAAGCGCATGGCGTCCACGGCGGCCCCGTCGGCGGCGTTCTTGTCGCCGCGCCCGACCCAGCGCGCGGAGGCGATCGCGGCCGCCTCGGTCACTCGGATCATCTCGAGCGCGATGTTGCGATCGGGACTGTCGGGTGGCTGCACGCCCGAAGCGTACTAGCCGAGACCTCGTCGAGAGCGGCCGTCGCGACCTGGGGTTTTGGCGTTTCGGCCATACTTGAAGGGTGAGTTCTCTCGTTATCAAGTGCGCCGGACCCCTCACGGGCGAGGTCCGCGCGGGCGGCGCGAAGAACGCGGTTCTCAAGCAGATGGCCGCCTGTCTGCTGGCGTCGGGACGCCACACCTTGACCAACGTGCCCGACATCACCGACGTCGCGGTGATGGTGGAGCTGCTCGAGGCCCTCGGCTGTACCGTCGTGCGCCCGAGCGGCCACGAGCTCGTCATCGACGTGCCCGAGGCGGCGTCATTGCACCCGGTCGCCCCGGCCCACCTCTTCGAGGCCATGCGCGCGTCGATCGTGGTGCTCGGCCCGCTGCTGGCGCGCTGCGGCGAGGCCAACATGGCCCTGCCCGGCGGCGACGACTTCGGCCAGCGGCCGATCAACTTCCACACCGACGGGCTGACCGCGATGGGGGCGAGCTTTCACAACGACCGCAACTCCATCCACGCCTCGACCGCACTGACGCGACTACGCGCGACGCGCATCACGCTCGAGTACCCGAGCCACACGGCGACCGACAACCTCATGATGGCCTGCGTGCTGGCCAAGGGCCGCTCGGTGATCGACAACGCCGCGCGCGAACCCGAAGTCGAGGACCTCGGGCGCCAGCTGATCGCCATGGGGGCGCGCATCGAGGGGTTGACTACGTCGCGCCTCACCATCGACGGCGTCGCCGAGTTGCGCCCGGCGCGCCACGAGGTCATCACCGACCGGGTCGTCTCCGCGACCTACCTGGCGGCCGGGCTGATCAGCGCGGGCGAGGTGCGCGTCGTGGACGCGCGGGCCGATCACATGGAGATGCTGCTGCACAAGCTGCGCGCGATGGGCGCCGTCGTGGACACGACCGGCGAGGGGATCTCGGCGCGCGGTCCCGCGAGGCTGGCGGCCACCGACGTGGCGACGCTGCCCTACCCCGGAGTGGCGACCGACTACAAGCCCCTCATCACGACGATGCTCAGTGTCGCGAACGGCCCCTCCGTGGTGACGGAGAACCTGTTCGCCGGCCGTTTCCGCTACGTCGACGAGTTGGTGCGCCTCGGCGCCAACATCACCACCGAGGGACACCACGCGATGGTGCGCGGGGTCGAGCACCTCGAGGGCACCACGGTGCACGGCAGCGACATCCGCGCCGCGGCCGCGCTGGCGCTGGCCGGGCTGGTCGCCCGGGGCGAGACGACCGTCGACGGCCTGCACCACATCGAGCGCGGCTACGACAGCTTCATCGAGCGCCTGAACTCACTCGGGGCCCGGGTGGAGCGTCTGGCGTGAAAGAGCCCGCCGAGCTCGTCACCCAGGCCCGCGCCGGCTCGCGCACCGCGCTCGCTCGGCTCATCTCCTACGTCGAGTCGGGCGGTCCGACCCAGCGGGCCACGGCGTCCCTCGCCTACCGGGCGCCGTCGCCCTACGTGGTCGGGATCACCGGCGCTCCGGGTTCGGGCAAGTCGACCCTGACCGACCGGCTGATCGCCGCCGTGCTCGAGGCCGGTTCCTTCAACGGCGCGGACCCCTTCGACCAGGTGGCCGTGCTGTGCGTCGATCCCAGTTCGCCCTTCAGCGGCGGCGCCATCCTGGGCGACCGGATTCGCATGCAGGACCACGCCACCAACGAGCACGTCTTCATCCGCTCGATGGCGACCCGGGGTCACCTGGGCGGCCTGTCGCTGGCCGTGCCCGACGCCGTGCGGGTGCTCGGGGCCGCGACGTTCGCCCTGGCGCTCGTCGAGACGGTGGGCGTCGGCCAGTTGGAGGTCGAGATCGCGTCGGCCGCGGACACCACGGTCGTCGTGGTGAACCCGGGCTGGGGCGACGCGATGCAGGCCAACAAGGCCGGCCTCTTGGAGGTGGCCGACATCTTCGTCATCAACAAGGCCGACCGCGCCGGACTGGCCGAGACCCGCCGCGATCTTGAGCAGATGCTCGATCTCGGCGGGCACCACGAGTGGCGACCGAAGGTCCTCGAGACGGTGGCCACGAGCGGCACCGGCACCGAGGAACTGTGGGGGGCGATCATCGAACACCGCGCTTTCCTCCAAGACGGGCCCCTCGAGGAGCGCCGGCGCCGACGCACCGAGGCCGAACTGGACAAAGTGCTGGCGGCGACCGTACGCACCCAGATACACGACCTCGCCCGGGGGGCGGCCTACGAGAGCGAGGTCGACCGTCTGCTCGCCGGCGCCACCGACCCCTATCGGGCGGCCGAGACGCTGCTGGCGCGCACATGATCGCGACCTCGGTGGCCTACGACGTGGTGTTCCTGGTGCACGTCATGGCGGCCGTGGCGACGTTGACGGTGCTCGTCGCCATGCGTTGGTCGGCCCAATTGGTGGTGCGCGGCGCCGACGGGGCGACCCAGCAGGCCCGCTTCCCGGCGCGGCGCAACTGGGCGGCGCGGGTGATCCACCTGATGCCGATCACGGGCCTCGTGCTGGTCGCCAGTGGCGGCTCGAGCGTCTCGTTCGCCCACGCCTGGGTCGGCGTCGGATTGTTGCTCTACCTGGCCGCCGCCGGCCACCTCGAGGCGCGCACCTTGCCGCTCGAGCGTTCGATGACGCAGATCATCCGCCGTGACGGAGCGGCCACGCCCCAGATGGGCGCCACCCTCGTGCGCTCGGTCGACGCGTTGCTCCTGCTCGTGGCGTTGGCGCTCGTGGTGATGCTGGTGCAGTTCTAGAAGAAGGTGGCGCGCCCGACCATGCCGGCGGCGACCGTCGCGTTGGTCACCTCGTCGATGAGCACGAAGCTGCCGGTGACGCGGTTGTCGCGGTAGTCGTCGACGACGAGCGCGTCGGCCGTCTGCAGGGTGGCCAGGCCGATCTCGTTGGTCGTTAGCGACGACGAGCCGTCGATCTTGAGCGTGCCGATGTCCACGACGCCCGAGATGTCCGTGACGCGCGCCGGGGTCACCTTGGTCGTGTGCTTGAGGCGCAGCCGCTGGCCGACGGTGAGCGGCTGCTCGCCGAACCAGCAGATCGTCGCCGTCAGCTCCTTGGTCACGTTCGGCAGCGGGGTCGTGGCGATGAGGTCGCCGCGCCCGGCGTCGGTCTCGTCGGCGAGGTCGAGGTCGATCGAGAGGCCCACGTTGGCCTCGATGCGCCCCACGCCGCCAAAGGAGATGGCCCGGATGGTCGTCTCGATCCTGGCCGGCATGAGGGTGACGGGGTCGCCCACGAAGAAGGAGTCGCCGTTGACCATGCCGGCGTAGGTGCGCCCGCCGCCGCTCTGGCGCAGCACCCACTGGATCGGCAGGCGCGCGCCGTGATGGGTCTTGGTCCAGGTCCCGGCGCCGGAGCTCTCCAGGGCCCCGAGCACGGTCGGTCCCTCGTACCAGCTCGCGTGGGCCGAGGGCTCGACGACGTTGTCCCCGTACAGGGCCGAGGCGGGGATGATGCTCAACTCGTCGAAGCTGAGCTGGCGCGCGAGGGTCTCGATCTCGTCGACGACGCGCTGGAAGGCCGTCTCGGACCAGTTGACGCCGTCCATCTTGTTCACGACCACGATCGCGGCGTGCACGCCGAGCAGCGCGGCGATGCACAGGTGCCGGCGGGTCTGCTCCTTGAGCCCGTGGGTGACGTCGAGCACCACGAGGGCGAGGTCGGCCGTCGAGGCGCCGGTCGCCATGTTCCTCGTGTACTGCACGTGGCCGGGGCAGTCGGCGATGATGAACTTACGTTTGGGCGTCGCGGCGTAGCGGTAGGCCACGTCGATGGTGATGCCCTGCTCGCGCTCGGCGCGCAGCCCGTCGGTGACGAAGCTCAGGTCGAAGTCGCCGACGCCGCGCCGCTCCGAGGCCGCGCTGACCGCGTCGAGCTGGTCGTCGAAGAGCTGTCGGGTGTCGACGAGGATCCGTCCGATCAGCGTCGATTTGCCGTCGTCGACCGAGCCGATCGTCGCGAGGCGCAGGAGGTCCTTGGTCGGGGTGCGTATCTCCATCTAGAAGTAGCCCTCGCGCTTGCGGTCCTCCATGGCCGTCTCGGAGAATCGGTCGTCGGCCCGCGTGGCGCCGCGTTCGGAGACGTTGGCGCTGGCCACCTCGTTGATGATCGCGGTGAGGGTGTCGGCCTTCGAGTCGACGGCGCCGGTCAAGTTGGCGTCGCCGACGGTGCGAAAGCGCACCATGCGCCGTTCGACGTTCTCGCCGTCGCGCGGCTCCACCCACGGCCCCACGGCCAGCCACATCGAGTCGCGCAGCACGACGTCGCGCTCGTGGGCGAAGTAGATCGAGGGCAGCTCCATGCGCTCGCGCTCGATGTACTGCCAGACGTCGAGTTCGGTCCAGTCCGAGAGCGGGAAGGCCCGCAGGTGTTCGCCGGGGTTGACCTTGCCCTGGTAGAGCTGCCACAGTTCGGGCCGCTGCTGGCGGGGGTCCCACTGGCCGAAGGCGTCGCGGAAGGAGAGGATCCGCTCCTTGGCGCGGGCCTTGTCCTCGTCGCGGCGCGCGCCGCCGAAGGCCGCGTCGAAGCCGTGGTCGGTGATGGCGTGCAGCAGGGTCACGGACTGGAGGCGGTTGCGCGGGCCCATCGGGCCGGGGTCGACGACCTTGCCCTGGTCGATGGTGTCCTGGACCCGCGCGACGATGAGGCGCACGCCGAGCGACGCGGCCAGCTTGTCGCGGAACTCGAGCACCTCGGGGAAGTTCTGCCCGGTGTCGATGTGCATCACCGGGAAGGGCAGCTGCTGGGGCGTGAAGGCCTTCATCGCCAGATGCAACAAGACGGCCGAGTCCTTGCCGCCCGAGAAGAGCAGCACGGGCCGCTCGCACTCGGCCGCCACCTCGCGCAGGATGAAGATGGCGTGGGACTCGAGCAGGTCGAGGTAGTCGGCGCTCTGGGGTGGGCGTAGAGGGGTCGGTGACATAGTTCGGGTTTGGTACTTATATCCTAGTAAAGCAATGGAAATGTTAGGCTTTCGCGCCAATCCACTATGACGGCACCGACATCCTCCCTGCTCGACGAACTCGAGGCGACCAACGAGACGTTCGAGAACTCGAGCCCGCTCGAGATCCTCACCTGGACCTTCGAGCGTTTCGGCGACGACGTCGCGATGGCCTGCTCCTTCGAGGATCTGGTGCTGTTGCACATGGTCCACGAACTGCGCCCACAGACCGAGATCATCTTCCTCGACACGTTGGGCCACTTCGACGAGACCCTCGAATTCGCTAACCGCATCGAGCGCGAGTGGTCGCTCAACCTCACGAGAACGGTGCCCGGCCCCGAGGCGCAGGCCTGGCCCTGTGGCACGGAGCGATGCTGCGAACTGCGAAAGGTGGAGCCGCTCAAGCGCGCGGTGCAGGGCCGTGCGGCCTGGGTCACGTCGGTCAAGCGGGTCGACGCCGCCAGCCGCGCGAACATGAAAACCCTGCTCTGGGACGAGAAATTCTCCCTGGTGAAGGTCAACCCGTTGGCGACGTGGAGCGATGACGACGTGATGTACTACATCGGCGCGAACGGTCTCGCCACCCACCCGCTATGGGCGCAGGGCTACGCCTCGATCGGCTGCCAGGCCGTCACGCTCAAGCCGCTCGTGCCGGGCGAGCGCCGATCGGGCCGCTGGGCCGGGGCCGACAAAGAGGAGTGCGGGCTGCACGAGGGCTGATATCCACCAAAAAAACCGGTGTGGACTGTACATTTGTAGCCAATGTACGTGCGTTTCATTGAGGAATCGCCCAAGTGCTTCTGATAATTCTCGGGATTTTTTGGGTCGCTATTTTGGTGCCGGTGGCGGTACGGCGATTTCGCGACAGCGGCACCGAGCGCTCCATCCACTCCTTCCACGCCGAGCACGAGGTCCTGAGCCGCCAGGAGTACGCCGTGGCGCCGGCCCACCGTCTGGACCCTCCCGACCAGGACGAGGTCCCCCCCAGCCGCTCCCAACGGCCCCGGCTGACCGTCGTGCACGAGGATGACACCTTTCGTTCACTTGAAGCGCGCAATTCCTGGGACGAGTGGGCCGACGACTACGACTTCGAGCGCGAGGAGGAGCGTTCTCGTTCGAGCGAACCGGTCAACCGCTACGTCAGCGCCTACTCCTCGGTCCCTAACGAGATCGAGATGGCGAAGGGCTTCAGCGCGTCGCGTCGCCTCGGTTCCATGAGGGCCCGCCGTCAGACGTTCTTCATCGCGCTCCTGGCCGCGGCCGTGCTCTTGAGCGGCGTTGGCTTCGCGATGGGGTACACCCTCGCCGAGGACTTCGCGGTGCTCGGATGGATGGCCGTGCTCTGCTACGTGTCGCTGGCGCTCTTCGCGGTGAGCCAGGGCTACCTCTACGAGTCGTCGCTGCCGATCCGCATTCCCCAGGGCCGTCGTGTCGCCACCTTGGAACCCATCAAGGTTGATCAGTACGAGGACGACGACGAGGAATTCTTCGACCCAGACGCGCTCGGGGACTGGCGCCGCGACGCGCACACTCATTACGCCGTGGGCTAAAGTGGTAACTCCTTCGGGGGTGTAGCTCAATCGGTAGAGCGCTACGTTCGCAATGTAGAGGCAGTGGGTTCGAATCCCATCACCTCCACCCAGAGTCCTTGACCGCAATCGCAAGAGTTCGTGACATGGAGGTTGCTGATCGAAATCGAGAAGAGACAGAAAGCGATTGGAACTGTCACCGTCGCCTTCGACCGGATTCTCGGAAGAGTTTCGTACCCCGTCCACAATCGCCTCTATCGCTTAACCGGGGGCCGTGTCGGACACCGAAGCCCCGCGGGGCCCATGCTCCTTTTGACCAGCACCGGACGACGAACAGGAGTCGCACGTACGCACGCCTTGCTCTATCTGGAACGTGACGGTCACTACTACGTTGTTGCCTCGAATGGGGGCCGGCCGAGCAACCCGAATTGGCTTTACAACGTTCGACACGAGCCCAACGTGAAGGTCCAAGCCGGTTCAAGAAGGTTCGATGGCACCGCCCGCGTTCTCGACACCGAAGAACGATCCAGCGTGTGGCCCATATTGACTGACTTCTACCCCGGCTGGGCCCACTACGAAACTCTCACCGTGCGTATCCTTCAGGTGGTACGACTCGATCCCAAGATCTAGCTTGGACTGCTCTTGAGAGAGTGGTGAGGCTTCACACGTTATTGCGTGATAAGGAGAGTGTTAAATGACCCAGGTGGTCCGAGTCCACAATTTCATGGTGTCGAGCGATGGCTTCGGTTCCGGTGTGGGGCAGAGCTTCGAGCATCCGTTCGGTCACGCGAATCCTGCCGACCTCTTTTCCTGGGCGGGAGCGACCGCGCACTGGGTCAATCGAACCGATCCGGGGGGAACGTACGGATTTGACGACTACTGCACCCGTGACTTCACCCGGAACATCGGTGCCGAAATCATGGGGCGCAATAAGTTTGGTCCCCAGCGAGGACCGTGGGAAAACCTTGACTGGGAAGGGTGGTGGGGCGAGGACACACCGTTCCATACGCCAGTGTTCGTGCTCACGCATCATGTGCGCCCCTCAATAACCCTGGGGGACACCACGTTCCACTTTCTCGATGCGTCACCGCAGGACGCACTCGCGCAGGCGTACGAGGCGGCCGAGGGCAAAGACGTGCGCCTCGGTGGCGGCGTCGCCACGGTGCGTGAGTTTCTCGACGCCGATCTCATCGACCAAATGCATTTCGCAGTTGCGCCCATCGAGCTTGGTCGCGGCGAGAGAGTGTGGGAAAGTCCCGACGATCTGGTCGACCGTTTCTTCTTGGAAAAAGTGCCGAGCCCGAGTGGGGTGACGCATCTTTTTTTCTGGCGGCGCTAACTGTCAGGTGTTTGTGAGCGTTCGAGGACCTGGCGAAGGATCGGCAGCACCGAGCGGTCCTTGTCCCGACCGGCTGCCTCCTTGGACCGGATTACATCGGCCAGCGCGGCCACCGAAGTTGTCACGGTGTCTGTCAGTCGCTCTCGAGTGGCGGACCGTCGTAGATCGTCGTAGCCACGCGTACCGTCGGGAAGAAGTGGGATGTTCAGGTACCCGTGTTGGGTGACGAAGGTCCAGGTCGTACGTTGCTCGAACGAATGTTCATCGAGCGGAATGGCTAACGGCTCCTCCACGTCGGAAATCCGAAGTTTGGCACCTAGCTCGCTCAACGCTGCCGCCAGCTTCGCGAAGTTCTCTCGGTTGCGAGCAGGCGTGATGTCCACATCACGAGTGACGTAGGGCGATCCGCGCAACTCTGCGGCCAGTCCGCCGATGACGACGTACTGCACATGGTGGCGTTCGAGTACCGCCAGGATCTCGTCGGGGCGATAGGGGACCAGCTCAGCCACGACGGCTCGCTTCACGTTGCTCACGGCGGTCGTGGAATCGAACGCGGGCCATGAGATCAGCGAATCGTTCGGCCGGTGTCATTCGTAGATGTTGGTCAATGATCGTCACGTTCGAGTCATCAAACTTGGACATGGAGAACGTGAGCTCCAATCCGCACGCGCGCACGACCCCTCGTACGGTCTCAAGACTCGGCGACACGTCGTCACGTTCCCAGCGGGCTATCACGGACTGCGCCTTGTTGAGCCGCGCGCCCAATTCGGATTGTGTCAAGCCGGCCCGCAATCGAGCTTCCCTGATCAGGTCTCCACTAATCATGGGGCTAATATAGTACATAAATGCTATATTTTCGCCAGCCCCATCGGTGCTCAAGGTTGGGATCACAAAGTTCCCTGGTCACGCCCTCTCGGAACAGAGATTGTCATCTCATCGTTCGCAGAGTCGTGGCGATTGCCGCATCAACTACGGCGATCGATAGGAGTTCGGTTATTGGCCCTTCCTGTGCCAATTAAAGTCCACTCGGTGCCCAACGCCCGCACGGTGGACCACGATTCTGAGAGCGTGATGACCTACGCAATTCGATGGGCGGGATCAACCGTTTCTCGCGGCTTATTCTCGCAGCCACTTTTTTACGTCGCGGGCGATCGAACGATCCCGTCAGACGTAATGGGGTGGGCGGCCTCGTCGGCCTTCGTCGAGAGCGCCACGTGATCCGCCTCGGGGAGTCGCCGGTGCTCTGCGGAGTATCCTTGAGGGAGGCCTATGGCGACAATACTCATGCGAACCCTGGATCGAATAGAGCAGAGCGGGGCGGATCGTTGGCGCGATAGCTATCCCGAACGGGCCACCCATGGCGAGCACATCGCCAATCTTTTTGGAGTGGCGCGAATCTGGAAGCGAATCACCTTCTGGACGTACCTCGTGGCCATAGTGCTGATGTTCGCTCCGGTGGGGCACGTGTTGCACTACGTCGGCGTCATCCTGTGGACGGCGGGGCTTCTCCCACTGATCTCATGGTTGGTATCGCGGTTCTTTTTTCGTAAGGCCGTGAAGAACGTGGTCAAGCAGTAGCTCTCGGTGCCTTCGGTCTCGACTATTGGCTCGTTCCCGGGGTTCGCAACGGATGTGCCCTCGTCTCGACCCCCATCGACGGGACTACGCCACCGAACGGATGAGCGTTGAAGACGGCCAACAGCATCCAGGCGGTGGCGATCGTCCTGTTCGCGGTGTTCGCGTCGACCCTCGTGCGCAAGGGCCGGACCGATCCCAATATCCCCTCGCTCCAGCCGCGTCAGCGCATCCGCCCCATCACCCTGGAATGGCTCGATCCGGTCTTGGCCATCATCGTCGTGGGGCCGCTGCTCGGTCACGAACTTAGACTGAGCGTCTGGCACGTCGTCGCGGCGGTGCTCGGTGCGTCGATCGGCATCCCGATTGGCTGGCTTCGTTCGCGGGTGCAGTTCGTTCGCGCGATCGCCAGCACCAAGAGCGTGGTCTTGACCCGATCGAATGCCGAGTACGCACTGGTCGTGCTGCTGGTCGTGCTGCGTTCGGCGCAGGACTTTCTGAGCAAGAGCCACTCCGCACTCATCACGATCGTCTTCGCGGCGTTGCTGGCGTTGCCGATCGGCGAATCGGTGGCACGGTCAGTGTCGATCACGAACAAGTACCACGCGTCTCTCGGCGAACTTCCCGCGGCCGACTCGTCGGCGTAGTCCCGTCGCCGCTGTAGGAGAGAGTCGAGGGGCCGGGGCGGCTCGGGATGGCAATCGAAAGGGTGATTGATAGATTTGCCTCGTGTCGGGCGCGTCCTCGTTTGTCGGTGTTCTCGACCCCATGCCTCGCGACACCGAGTTCTTAGACCTGGTCGGCAACTTTTCGACGTGTCTCGAGGAATACCCACCGCGTCGCGGCGGCCAACGTGACGCGTCGCGGTTGAGTCGATGGTGAACGGGCCGTCTCTGACGCTCGTGCTCGGCGCGATGGACAAGTTCCGCGGCACCGCCTCGGCCCGCGAGTTGAGCGATGCCGTCGCCCGCGCGGGCCGTCTCTGCGGGGCCGACGCCGAGAGTCAGCCGATGTCCGACGGCGGTGAGGGATTCCGCGACGCCTTCGATGGCGATGAGGTCATCGTCGAGGTCCCCGGTCCGCTCGGGGAGATGGTGGCCGCGGGGATCACGTTGATCGAGTCGTCGCCGGGCTCTCGGGCGGTGCTGGAGGTCGCCCAGGTGCTCGGGCGTGAGCGGTTGGTCTCGCCGACGCCGGAGCAGGCCCTCGAGGCGTCGAGCGAGGGAGCGGCCCATTTGATACTCGCCGCACAGCGTCTCGGAGCTAGCTCGATTCTCATGGGGTGCGGCGGCTCGGCGACCTCGGACGGCGGACTCGGCTGCTACCGGGCGTTGAAGGAGGCCGGTGGCCTTTCGGTCCCGGTAATCGTCGCGACCGACGTGACGGCCCGTTTCTCAGGACTCAAGCGCTACGCCGGTCAAAAAGGGGTTCGTATGTCCGACCTGGCGCTCATCGACCGGCGACTCGAGCGGGCCCGAGAGGTCTATCTCGCTGAGTGCGGTGTGGACGTCGAGCTACTGGAGCGCGCGGGAGCCGCGGGCGGTATTCCGGGCGCGCTCGCCGCGCTCGGCGCCGTCCTCACGGGCGGCTTCGAGGCGGTGGCGCAGGCGGTGTCGCTGCAGGAGCGCATCGATCGTGCGTCGCTCGTCGTCACGGGCGAGGGTCGCTTCGACGGGGGCAGTCTCGAAGGCAAGGTGGTCGTCTCCGTCGCGCGACTCGTAGGGCGCGCGACGTTGCTCGTGGTGTGCGGCTCGATCGACGAGGCGTCGGCTCACGAGTTCTCGAGGAGGTTCGAGCGCGCCCACGTGGTGAGCCTGGTGCGGCGATTCGGGGCGCGGAGGGCGCGGTCCGCGGTTGCTGAGTGCGTCGAAGAGGTGGTGGCTGAGGAGATCGCGTCCCTAACTCAGGATTGACGCCAGCCGCTAGCTGATGGACGCGACAACCTTGCGATTCTGAGGCTGGTTGGCGGAGGCGACCACTAAGGCCTTGGTACTGCCGCTGGTCGTGATCAGGTAGCCCGAGAGTCCGAGCGCGTCCAGCTGCTGGGCGAGGTACGTCTTAACGGCCTGGGCGCGATTGATGGCCAGGGTCAGGCTCGCCGACCACGCCTCCTCGTTCGATTCGTTGGCCGTAGTGAGGTCACCGCTGAATCCGACGAGGGCCACCTTGGTGTCGTGGTCCACCTTCACGAGTGCCGCGAGAGCTGTGATCTGTGATTCGAGCGCCGGCGACAGTGCGTCCGACTTGTTGGTGAAGGGGGCGAGGGTCACCACGGCGTGCACGGGAACGACGACCACGACCTTCTTTGGGGTCCACTGCGCGTAGAGGGTGACCGATTTGGTGAATCGGTAGACGGCGTTGTTGGCGTAGCTGTCGCCCGACCCGTTGGCGGCCGTCGTCCACTTGCGAAACGTGTAGCCACTTCGCGTGAACCCGTTCGACGAAAGGCGGCCGGCCGTCTTCTTGGATTCGGGCGTCATCGAGCCCGATCCACCGTTGGCGTCGAAGGTCACCTTGTACGAACGGACCGACCACTGCGCGTAGAGGGTCGTTGACCTCTTGAAGCTGTAGGCCGCGCGATTGTCGTAGCTCGTGCCTGACCCGTTGGCGGAGGTGTTCCAGCCCTTGAACGTGTAGCCACTTCGCGTGAAGCCATTGGTCGTCAGGGTCGCCAGCACGCTGTTGGTCTGCGCGGCCGTCACACCCCGGCCGCCGTTGGCGTTGAAGGTCACCGTGTGCTTGATCGCGGGGTGCGTCGTCGCGACCCACTGCGCGTACAGCGTGGTTGCGGCGCTGAAGGGATAGGTCGCGCCGTTGGCGTAGCTGCTGCCCGAGCCGTTGGCGGCGGTCGTCCACTTGGTGAAGGCGTGCTTGGCCCAGGTGAAGGTGTTGGGCGTGAGGGCGCTCGGGCCGTTGTTGCTCTCGGGCGTCATCGATCCGGTGCCACCGTTGGCCTCGAACGTCACGACGACGTCGGGCAAGGTCACGTTGAGCGTGTAGCTCCACGTGCCCGTGTCGCCCGAGGTGTCACTGTCGGTGCCGGAGACGAGGTAACTACCCACCGTCAACGGGCCGGTCGTGGTGATTGCGCCCGAAGGGCTGACGCTGAGGGCCGGGCTCGTGGCGGTTGTCGTGAAGGTGACGGCCCCGGTGGCGTTGCTCACGCTCAGTGGTCCGGCCGTGAACGTGGACGATGCGGTGGTGGTCGTGGTGCCGGACGTCGGCGCTGACTGTTTCAGCGTAACGCCGCCCGGCGGCGAGCCGCCCGACGTGACGACGTCGAGCGTGAAGGTCCACGTGCCGGCGTTGGACAGGGTGTCCGAGTCCGTTCCCGTCACGGTGTAGTCGCCGACACCGAGCGGACCGTTGACGACGCTCAGGACACCCGCGCTGGTGACGGCGAAGTCGGCTTCGTTCGCGCCACCGGTCGCGAGGTAACTGACGGCGTGGCCGCTGTTCGTGGTCGGCTCCAGTTGGGCGCTGAAGAGCGTCGAATTGGCGACCGTGGTGTTGCCGGAGGTGGGGGCCGTCTGAGTGATCGTGCCAGCACCGACCGTCAGCGTGAAGGTCCACGTGCCCGCGTCGTCCAGGAGGTCGGACGTCATACCCGTCACGGTGTAGGGACCGACGGCGAGTGGGCCGCCCACGACGCTCAGCAGGCCCGCCGAGGTCACGGAGAAGTCGGCTTCGTTCGCGCCACCGGTGATGAGGTAGGAGACCGGGCTGTTCGTGGTCGGTGCGGTCGTCGGCTCGAGCTGGTCGCTGAAGGTCGTCGAACCGCTTGTCGTCGTAGCGGCCGACGCCGGCGCGGTCTGGGCGATGTTCACGCCATTGACGGTCAGGGTGTAGCTCCAGATTCCACTGTCGACCAGCGAGCTGTCCGAGTCGGTGCCGGTCACCGTGTAGCCGCCAGCGGCCAGAGGCCCCCCCACGACGCTGACGGCGCCCGACGGGCTCACCGAGAAGTCGGCTTCGTTCGCGCCGCCGGTGGCGAGAAAAGTGACGGCGTTGG
>JBEKKW010000026.1:0-24950 GCA_050010495.1 Acidimicrobiales bacterium | reverse complement strand
GGGGCTGGGTGTAGCTCGGATCGTCGCCCTCATTGTGGCCGTGGCGCCGGTAGCAGACAATATCGAGCACCACGTCGCGGTGAAACGTCTCGCGGTAGTCGTAGGCCAGCCGGGCGGCCCGGGCGCAGGCCTCAGGGTCGTCGCCGTTGACGTGGAAGATCGGGGCCTGGATCATCTTGGCGACGTCGGTCGGATAGACGCTCGAGCGGGCCGATTCGGGCGCCGTCGTGAAGCCGACCTGGTTGTTGATCACGATGTGGATCGCGCCGCCGACGTAGTAGCCCGAGAGCTGGGAGAGGTTGAGGGTCTCGGCGACGACGCCCTGACCGGAGAAGGCGGCGTCGCCGTGGACGAGGATCGCCAGGTACGGGAAGTGCTCGGCGGCGAGCGAGCTCTGGGTGCCGTCGGTGGGACGCAGCACGAGGTCCTGCTTGGCGCGCACGATGCCCTCGACGACCGGGCTCACCGCCTCGAGGTGCGAGGGGTTCGACGCCATCGACACGTCGATGATCGCGCCCCGTGGGTTCTTGAAGACGCCGCGCGCCCCCTTGTGGTACTTGACGTCGCCGCTGCCCTGCACGCTCTCGGGGTCGAGGTTGCCCTCGAACTCGGAGAAGATGTCGCTGTAGGACTTGCCCACGATGTTGGCGAGCACGTTGAGCCGGCCGCGGTGGGCCATGCCGATGACCGCTTCGCGGGTCCCCTGGTCGGCCGCGACGTCCAGGATCGTGCGTAGCGCGACGATCGTCGATTCGCCGCCCTCGAGACCGAAACGCTTCTGGCCCACGTAGCGCGAGTGCAGGAATCGCTCGAAGACCTCGGCCTCGCTCAGTCCCTCGAGGATCCGGCGCTGCTCCTCGAGCGACATCGTGAGATTGACACCCTCGACCCGCTCCTGGATCCATCGCTTCTGGGCCGGGTCCATGATGTGCCCGTACTCGATACCGATCGTGCGACAGTAGGCGTCGCGCAGGATTGCCAGGATCTCTTCGAGCGTGGCCTCGCGGCGACCGGCCAGGCCACTCACGACGAAGTTGCGCTGCAAATCCCAGATCGTGAGCCCGTAGGTCGCGATGTCCAGTTCGGTGTGCAGCATCGGGGGGTCGCTGTGCAGGGGATCGAGGTTGGCGTTGAGGTGACCGCGCACGCGGTACATGTTGATGAGCTCTTGCACGTGGATCTGCTTCAAGATCCGTTCGTCATCGCCTTCACCGACTGCGGGATTCACGTCGCGGGCCCAACGCGCCGGCTCGTACGCGACGCCCAACGACGCGAAGATCTCGTCGTAGAAGCCGTGGGCCCCGTTGAGCGACTCGGCCACGAACTTGAGGAAGAGTCCCGATTCGGCGCCCTGGATGATCCGGTGGTCGTAGGTGGACGTCAACGTCATGACCTTGCCCACGCCGAGCTCGGCCAGAGCCCGAGGGTCGGCGGCCTCGAAGCCGGCCGGCCAGCCCAGCGCGCCCACCCCGAAAATCGCCCCCTGGCCGGCCATCAGGCGCGGGACCGACTGCACGGTGCCGATGGTACCGGGGTTGGTCAGGGTCGCCGTCGCGCCGACGAAGTCGTCGGCGCCGACCGACCCCGCGTGCACCTTGCGCACCAGGTCCTCGTAGGCCAGCAGGAAGGCACGAAAGTCCATGGTGTCAGCGTCGCGAATGACCGGTACCAGCAGGTTCCTCGTGCCGTCGGGGCGCTGCACGTCGACGGCGAGGCCCAGCCCGACGTGCTCATGACGGTGCACGCCCGGCGTGCCCTTGTCGTCGACGGCCTCGACGAAGGAGCCGTTCATCGTCGGGATGGCCACGAGGCCGCGCACGATGGCGTAGGCGATGAAGTGGGTGTAGGAGACCTTTGCCCCACTGGAGCGGGCCAGGGTCTCGTTGAGGGTCGTGCGGTTGATCTCGAGCAGGCGCGCCGACACGCTTCGCACGCTGGTGGCCGTGGGCACGGCCAGACTGGCGTTCATGTTGGTGACGATCCGCGCGGCCGCACCGCGCAGGGGCGTCGCGTCGCCGTCGATGACCGACGGCGGCTTGGCCTTGGGCTCTTCCCCGCGCTCCGGGGCCGTCGCCGTGGCGACCGCCGGCACCGTCGAGCGCTGGTAGTCGGCGAAGAACTCTCGCCAACTCTCCGAAACCTCGTTCGGATCGGCCAGGAACCGGTCGTACATGTCGTCGACGAGCCAGGCGTTAGGTCCGAATGAGCCCTTGTTGGAGGTCGAAGCAGAGGGGTCGTCAGACGTGCTCACCTCACCAGCCTAGGGGCGACGACCCCGGACTCGATTGGACTCGACGCCTTCGTTGACCGGTAGGTTCGCCTCGTGAGTCCTTCGCCGAACGATCCGCTGACCCTGCACTTCGTGGACGACTCGCCGGTCGCCGGGCTGGCGCTGGCCGAGCGACGCGTCGCCTCGCCCGAGGCCACGATCATCTGCGTCCACGGGGGCCTCGACCGCGCCGGTTCCTTTCGCCGCCTCGCGCGCCGACTGGAGCACTTCGACGTGGTCGCCTACGACCGGCGGGGCTATCAGGGTTCAAGGTCGCTCACTCCTCTTTCACTTTGCGATCACGTTGAGGACCTGCTCGTCCTCGCGAGACGAGAAGGCGAACGGGCACCGGTCATCCTCTTCGGTCACAGTTTCGGCGGTGTGGTCACGATGGGCGCCGCGTCGAGGGAGCCCTCGCTGGCCCGGCTCGTCGTCGTCTACGAAGCGCCGCTGCCGTGGGTCCTGGCTCGCCCGAGCGCCCGTCCCACTCCGGGCGATGACCCGGGCGCCGAAGTCGAGACCTTCTTCAAACGAATGGTCTCGGGCAGCGCGTGGCATCGACTGAGCGAGGAGGAGCGTCAGTCGAGGCGTCTGGACGGCCCGGCACTCTTGGCCGACCTCACGGCCCTGCGCGAAGAGCCGCCGTTCGACCTCGCGTCGCTGACGACGCCGCTGGCCTACGTGCACGGCGACGCCACCTTGGTCGACTACTACCGGGCGCTCTGCGCGGCGCTACAGATCGTCAACCCCGCCATCAACACCATTGAACTCACGCACGCCGGCCACGGCGCGCACCTCTCGAAGCCCGACCTAATGGCTACGGTGCTCGAACGGCTCTGGGAGCAACAGTGCGTGTTGGAGTGACCGGTTCGAGCGGCTTCATCGGAACGGCCCTGGTGCCGGCGCTGCGCCAGCGCGGCGACGAGGTGATCCGCTTCGTGCGCCCCGACAGTCCTCCCTTGACCGGTTCGGTCGTTCGTTGGGACCCGGCCCGTCACCTGGTCGATGACGGCGACCTGGCCCGAGTGGCCGGATTCGACGCCGTGATCCACCTCGCCGGGGCCGGCATCGCCGACCGGCGCTGGAGCGAAGCCCGTAAGGAGGAGCTCGTTCGTTCCCGTATCGACTCCACCGCCCTGCTCGTCGAGGCCCTCGCAACGCTCTCAACGGGAACGCCCATGCTGGCAAGTGGTTCGGCTATCGGCTACTACGGTTCGCGCGGCGACGAGGTGCTCGACGAACGCTCTGTCCCGGGAAGCGATTTCCTCGCCAGACTGTGCGCCCAGTGGGAGGGTGCGGCGTCGCTCCTCCGCGACCAGGGGTCGACCGTGGCAACGCTGCGCGCCGGCATCGTCCTGGACCGCTCGGGCGGCGCCCTCAAGCGCCAGCTGCCCCTCTTTCGCCTCGGCCTGGGCGGGCAACTCGCGTCCGGGCGCCAATGGCTCAGCCCGATCTCGCTGCACGACCACGTTCGCGCCCTCATGTGGGTGATCGATCACCGGGTGTCGGGACCGGTGAACCTGGCCTGTCCCGCCCCAGTGACCAACAAAGATTTCACCAAGATTCTGGCCACCGCCCTGCACCGTCGCGCAGTACTCACCGTACCGTCACTGGCCCTAAGGGCGGTGCTCGGCAGCCAACTGGTGAACGGGGCCGTCCTAGCCAGCCAACGGGTGCTGCCGAGGGTACTGCAAGAAAGCGGATTTACCTTTGATCAGCCCGAAGCGTCGTCAATAATTGCGGCGGCGAACCTCATCTGAATCCCGACAAAATTAGCGATTCCGGGCCGTCAAAGCCCGAGTGCAGCGCCTTCAGGGTGTGATTAATGTCGACAAGATTCGTTGGAATTATGCGGCTTCGCTACAGGCCATGAACTTGTGCGACCCCACCCCGCCCGATACAGTTGCCAACAATCATCCGAAACGGATGGGCAAATTGGACGTGACCATTTCGGTGGTACGGGGAGGCAATATCAATATGCAAGTCAGACACAAGCTTCGGGTCTTGGTGACGATCGGCTCAGCGGCCGCCGCGTTATCCTTGGGCCTCGTCGGATTAACTTCGGGAGGCGCCGGAGCGGCCAGCAAGCCGTCAGGCGTACTGACGTTCGCCGAAGCCCCGAACACGCCGCCGAACTACATCTTCCCGTACGTGCCCTGCGCCAACTTTTCGGTCGCCACCATCGACGGCTTCCAACAGCAGATGTTCCGTCCGGCCTACTGGTTCGGACTCGGCTCCTCGGCCGCCATCCAGCCGTCGCTCTCCCTGGCCAACCAGCCGGTCTTCAGCAACGGCAACAAGACGGCCACCATCACCATGAAGGGCTGGAAGTTCGCCGACGGCCAGACCATCGACGCCGAGTCGCTGATGTTCTTCCTGAACATGTACCGGTCCGACCCCACCGCGTACTGCGGCTTCAACGGCAAGTACGGCATCCCCAACCAGGTGGCGAGCGCCAGCGGGACGGGCAATACGGTGACCATTCACTTCACCACCTCAGTCAACCCCTACTGGATCCTTTACAACTACCTGGCTGAACTCACACCGTTGCCCAACTCGTGGGACGTGACCGGTCCGGGCAAGACCTCGACCTGTGCCACCGGCGTCTACAACGCCAAGTCGACGAACGCGGCATGTCTGGCGGTCGCGACGTATCTCCAAAAGTTAGCGGGCGACACCTCAACGTACACCGACTCTTTCTGGCAGAGCGGCGACAGCGGCCCGTGGAAGTTGACGGCGTTCGACAACCTCGGCAACGCGACCTTCGTGCCCAACACCAAGTACTCGGGACCACAGAAGGCTCAGGTCGCCGAAGTCAAGGAAGTGGCCTTCACCTCAGCGACCGCCGAGGAGAATGCGCTGCGTGCCGGTTCGATTGACATCGGCTACGTCGACAACGGCGTGCTCACCCAGAACGGAACGCCGAGCAAGCCCGGTGCGAACTGGGCCCCGATCGCGAGCAACTACACCTTGCACGTGTCGGCGCCCTGGTCGGTTGACTACTCCGCCTACAACATGAACAAGTTGAACCCCCAGGCACCGCTGCTCGACCAGCTCTACATCCGCCAGGCCCTACAGTTGACGGTCAACCAGCCCGAGATCATCAAGAAGGCCTTCAAGGGGTACGGCTACGTGCAGATCAATCCACTGCCACCAGTGACCCCGTCCTCGATTGACACGGGCGTGTCGTTCAAGAACCCCTACCCCTACAACCCCACCAAGGCCTCGTCGCTGCTCAAGAGTCACGGCTGGGTGAAGTCGGGATCGACCCTCGTGTG
Source organism: Acidimicrobiales bacterium (assembly GCA_050010495.1). Lineage (GTDB taxonomy): Bacteria > Actinomycetota > Acidimicrobiia > Acidimicrobiales > RAAP-2 > RAAP-2. The sequence goes on along the minus strand of JBEKKW010000026.1, from coordinate 19,403 downwards.
CAACAGCCCCGGTACGGGAATGAGCGACTGCGGCGCCGGTATCACGAAGGGCGAGAAGTTACTCTTCACGTTCGAGTACGACTCCGGTTCGCCCGCCACCGCGCTGCAGGTTGACGCGGAGGTCTCGGAATGGGCCTCGATTGGGATCGGCATGACGGTTTCGTCGGCGCCCTTCAATACGGTCATCTCAACGTGTTCGGCCGACTCGGCCAAGTGGAGCATCTGCTACTGGGGTGCCGGGTGGATCTACTCTCCCGAGTACTACCCGTCGGGTGAGACCTTGTTTACGCCGGGCGCGAGCTTCAACATTGGCAACTTCAACGATCCGGCACTGAACGCGGCAACGCAGCAGACTGACTTTGGAACGGCCAGTCTCGGCAATTTCGCCAACATTGCCGCTCAGGCGCTGCCTGACCTGTACCAGCCCAACACCACCAACGACTTCGCGGCCGGTGGCATCGGTGAGGTCAAGAACGGCCTCAAGAGCAGTATCGGCTTCTCGCCGAATCCGCTCGAGACCTTCATGCCGGAGTACTACTCCTTCGGTTAAGGTCCCGCATTACGGGCGTAAGCCCAACGACCGACGGCTCCCCAATTCGGGGGGCCGTCGGTCTTTGGCGCGACAAGCGGCGATTCAAGGCGCGCGACAAGGTCCTTGCAACTCGCGCCCGAGAACGATACTGGGTAAACTTCGCCGGTGTTCAACTACATACTGAGGCGGCTCGGTCAGTCGATCATCGTTCTGCTGATCGTGATGTTGATCACCTTCACCCTTCCCTACTTCGAGGTCCAGGGCATCCTGGCCCCCGCCTACTCGGTGCTGGGCACGCACGCCAATCCCCACACCGTTCACGTCTGGGGAGTGCAACACGGTATGTTTCGACCGTACTGGGTCCGGTTCTGGGAGTACATCGACCAGGTTTTCTTCCACTTCAACCTTGGGCACTCGTACAAACAGAACCTCTCGGTGTGGGGGATTATCTCGCTCTACGTACCACGGACGATCTGGCTCGCCCTCTCGTCGCTCATCCTCACCGTCATCATCGCGCTGCCCCTCGGCATCTACCAGGCTTCGCGGCGTAACAGCACCGTCGACTACGTGGCCACGGGAACGGCCTTCATCCTCTACGGCATACCCGCATTCCTGCTAGGAATCTTGATGTTGCAGTTCTTCAGTTTCAGCTTCCTGCACCTGCCCGCCTCTCCCCCATCCGGGGTGGCGCCGTGGGCCATGTTCACCGATCCGGCCGGCTTCATCCTTCCCGTCGTGACGCTCACCCTGTTAAGCATCGCCTTTCTCAGTCGCTTCATGCGAAGTGCCGTGCTTGAGGTTCTCGTCCAGGACTACGTCCGTACCGCCAAGGCCAAAGGTTGCAGCAATCGCCGGATGCTCGTCCATCACGCGATCCGCAACGCCCTCGGCCCGATCGTCATCATCCTCGGGCTCTACTTCCCTGGGCTCTTGGGAGGCGCAGTCGTCATCGAGAGCGTCTTCAACTACAGCGGGCTCGGGATCCAGATCATTAATGCGGCGACGACCTTGGACGTGCCCACGGTGCTTGGCATCACCCTGCTCGTCGCGATCCTGACACTGCTCGGTAATCTGATGGCCGACGTCTTCCTCGGCATCGTGAATCCCCGGATACGAATTCAGGGCACCCGATGATCGGCCTTCCCGAACCTCCCAGGGAGCACCAGAGTCTGGTCACCGAGAATCTCGCTAATACCGAGGAGAGCGACGCCGTCGTACCGATGTGGAAGCAGCGCACGCGCATCTTCCTGCACAACAAGTTGGCGATCGCATCGGTGATGTTCCTCGTCCTGCTCGTGCTCTTTTGCTTCGTCGGCCCGCTCATCTACCACACCAACCAGACCAACCAGGCCCAGGCCCTCAACGTGGCCTTCAACGCCCCGCCCTCGGCCCAGCACTGGCTCGGCACCGACAGTTCGGGATTCGACGAGCTGGGACGGATCATGTTCGGTGGCGAGTACTCGCTGAGCCTGGGCATGCTGGCCGGGTTCATCACCATCGTGGTCGGCACCATTTACGGCATGGTCTCGGGCTTTCTCGGCGGGATCACCGACACGCTGCTCATGCGCCTGCTGGACGCCTTCCTGTCCATCCCGCTGCTCTTCTTGTTGATCACCCTGATCGCCGTCTTTCAGCGCTCGACGGTCTTTCTCATCGTCATCATCGGTGTGACGGGTTGGTTCGCCAACGCCCGCATCATTAGAGGCGACGCGCTGTTGATAAAAAAACTCGAGTACTCCCAAGCCTCCGCCGCCATGGGAGCCAGTAAGTGGCACATCATCTGGCGCCACGTCTTTCCCAATTCGATGAGTAACATTGTCACCGTGGCCACCTTCTCCGTGGCCGACGCGATCCTCTTCCTCTCGACGCTCGGTTTCCTCGGCCTCGGCATCCAGGCTCCCCAAACCGATTGGGGCACCATGATGCAGGCCGGCGCCGTCCAACAGCCCAACGGCTACTGGTGGGAGATCTACCCCACCGCGCTCGTCTTCGTCCTGGTGATCGTCGCCATCACCTACGTCGGCGAGGCGATGCGCGACGCCTTCGAGGTCCGCCTGCTCGAACGCTGAGCTCCTTCGCGGGCCGCAGAACAATGCCGAGCGCGAGCGCGACGCCTAGGGGCGCGGACCGACCTCGACCGGCGTCTTCATCGGGAAGTGACAGGCCGCCTGTTGGGTTTCGCCGAAACTGCGCATCATCGGCTCCTCCGCGGCGCAAATCTCCTGCGCCTTGGGACAGCGGGTTCGAAAGCGGCACCCCGACGGGGGGTTGACGGCCGAGGGCAGCTCACCGCGGACCTGGCTGCCGCGGCGAATGCGGGCCTGCGTGGGGTCGGGTACGGGAACCGCGTCGAGGAGCCCTTGGGTGTAGGGATGGGCCGGTGAACGAAAGACCGATTCCGCGTCGCCGATCTCGACGATCTTGCCCAAATACATGACAGCGATGGTGTCGGCCATGTAGTAGATGACCGCGAGGTCGTGGCTGACCATGACGTAACTGAGCCGGTGTTCGCGTTGGAGCTCCTTCATCAGGTTGAGGATCTGCGCCTGCACTGAGACGTCCAGGGCCGAGACCGGCTCGTCGGCCACGATCAGACGGGGATTGAGCGCCAGCGCCCGGGCGAAGCCGATGCGCTGGCGCTGCCCGCCGGAGAACTCGTGGGGGTAGCGATCGGCCGACATCCGGTCGAGGCCGACCGAAGCCAAGAGTTCGTAGACCCGCTTGCTCTGCTGCGCCTTATCGCCATCGCCCTGGACCGCCAACGGTTCGCCCAGGATCTGGGCCACCTTCATGCGCGGGTCGAGGGACGAATAGGGGTCCTGGAACATCATCTGACGATCACGCCGCTCGACCCTCGTTGGTTTGTGTCCGCGCGCCGAGACCAATTTGTCATCAAAGAAGATCTCCCCCGCCGTCAGAGGCTCCAGGCCCACCAACATCCGTCCGATCGTCGTCTTGCCGCAGCCCGATTCGCCGACCAGCCCGAAGGTCTGACCTTCGGTCAACGTGAAACTGACGTCCGACACCGCGTGGATGGCACCGATCTTGTGACGAATGAGACCGCCCTTCACCGCGAACTCCTTGACCAGGCCCTCCGCGCGCAGGAGAATCGTCTTGGTCGTCGTCGGTGAAAGTCCCACGTCGCTCGTAGGCGTGATCGCCACGAGCGCTTTAGGACCGTCGGTCGGGTGGAAGCACGCGAAAGCGTGCCGGCCCTCGAGCGTGATCGGCGGTTCTTCTTCGCGACACCTATCGGTGGCGAAGGCGCAACGCGGGGCGAAGCGACAGGCCACGATCTCCTTGGTCAGGTCGGGCGGCATGCCGGCGATGGACGCCAATCTGTGCTTTGTCGCGTTCTCCAGATTGGGCATCGACGCCAACAGCGCCTGCGTGTAGGGATGGCGCATCGAACTGAAGAGTTCCGGGGTCGGAGCCTCTTCGGCTTTCTTGCCCGCGTACATCACCACCACCCGGTCGGTACGCCCGGCGATGACACCCATGTCGTGCGTGATCAACAGCATCGCCATGTCCAGTTCTTTGCGCAGGTTGTCCAGGATGTCGAGGATCTGGGCCTGGATGGTCACGTCCAGCGCCGTGGTCGGCTCGTCCGCGATGAGCAGCGTGGGGCTGCACACCAGGCCCATGGCGATGATGACGCGTTGGCGCAGGCCCCCGGAGAGCTCGAAGGGATACTGGTTGAGCCGCTCCGCGGGCCGGGGCATCTCCACCATTTCGAGCACCTCAAGGGCACGCTTCCTCGCCTCGGCCTCGCTCGCGCCGTGGTGGATCCGCAAGCCCTCGCCAATCTGGCGGCCGATCTTGGTGGTGGGGTTGAGCGAGCTCATGGGGTCCTGGGGAATCAGCGCGATGCTTTGTCCGCGCTGGTGCTGCATCTCCTTTTCGCTCAGGCTGGCCAGGTCGACGTCATTGAGCACGATGTTGCCCGAGACGATCTTTCCCGTACCGGGCAAGAGACGCATGATTGCGAGACCCGTGGTGGTCTTGCCACAGCCCGATTCGCCCACCAACCCCACGCTCTCGCCGGCGTTGATCGTGATCGAAAAGTCGTCTACGGCAGTGGCGAAGGTCTTGCGAGAGGCGAACTGGACCTTCAGATTGTTCACCGTAAGCAGCGACGACATAGTGTCGAATCCTACTCTTCGCGCCATAGCGGCGGCGGTCGAACGGTTCGGCGAGTCAAGCCGTGATTCGTCGCCCACGTTGACCACACAATCAGTGGCTCCGCATCACAGATCGATGGGCCCGCCTTCGCCCCAAGGGCGATGACCGCCTCGACGCCAGGAATCGGGCGCACACCATCGCCGGGTCGACTCTAACAACCATCGCTCTCACTATGGAAACGTGGCAGTGCGCGACGGGCTCGGCACCTGGTCGAGTCTTCACAACTGCAAAGATTCAGGTGTGGGCCGGGGCCGCTCAGATGGCCCGGCCCGCACCTACGGATGCGGTCGTGCTCGAAGATGCTCCGGCGCTCGCGTCGAGACCGCCACCACGCGGGCCTGGGCGTTGACGATTGCCGCTCCCCGCCCGCGTGAGAGGGCCCGGCCGAGCCGGCGAGCGAATGTTGACGGAATCACTCAGGTTGCCGCTCATTCGAATGGTGACCACGCGTGCAGTTGCGCCTCGACGGGCTCATTACTAAAGTGAGCGAAGTTGCCAGTTGGTGACGTTTTTGGGAACTGGAAGTGAATTCCAGTTGGGAGGACAAGAATGATTAGGAAATCTCGGGGTATGCGCTGGGCGACGACGGGGCTTGCGCTCAGTCTGTCGGTACTGGGCCTCACCATTTCACTGTCTTCGGCCGGCGCGTCGACCGCCTCGAAGTACGCAGCGTCCAAGAACTGGACCATCAAGCTGGCCAACCTCGTGGCGGGCAGTCCCAACTACGCCTACCCCTTCATCGGACCATCGGACTTCACCGTCTCGAACGTCTCTGACTTCCAGTACCTCATGTACCGCCCCCTCTACTGGTTCGGCAACACGACCACGGGCGCCGTTGAGGTCAACCCCTCCCTGTCGCTGGCCGCACTGCCGGTGATGTCCAACAGCAACAAGACCGCCACGATCACGCTCAAGTCCGGTTACAAGTGGAGCAACGGTCAGCCCGTCCAGGCGAACGACGTCATGGAGTTCCTCAACCTCTTCGCGTCCGAGCCGTCGGGCGAGGCCTCCTACGCCAAGCCCGTCCAGGGCGTACCGGTCACCATCCCCGACCTCCTCGCGTCGGTAACTGCGCCAAACACCCACACCATCGTGATGAACTTCATCCGGCCGGTGAGCCCTTCGTGGCTGCTCAACAACCCGCTGTCCGAGGTCACCCCGCTGCCCCAAGCGTGGGACGTCGTGGCCGCTAATTGGAAGTTCACGACCAACACACCGGCCGGATTCACTGCTTCCACGGCCGCCACAAAGGCCGGCGGCAACCTGGCGACGAAGCCCGGTGGCTGTTGGTCGTCGACGTTCATCGGCGACGGTAACAAGACCGGACCGACCGCGGCGTTCACCGACCAGAACGGCTTCGACACGATCGTGCCGAAGGCCAACGCGGCCCAGGCAGAGAAGTGCGAAGAGGTGATCGCCACGATGAACTCGTTCGCCAGCGACCCCGTCGACTACGCCAAGACGTCGACCGACACGGGCAAGATCTGGGGTACGGCTGACGGACCCTGGAAGTTGACGTCGTTCAACAGCGCCACTGCGGCCATTTCGTTTGGACGCAACCCGGACTACGGCGGCCCCAAGGCCTACGCCAAGGCGCTGGACTACGTGCCGTGCCAATCACAGACGGGCGACTGCTACAACCTCCTGCTCAGTGGCGCGGTCACCGCGACCTATATCGTGGGCGTCCCCTCCGACGATCTACCACCCGTGACGTCGCTGGCCCAGGTGGCCAAGTCCCAGGACAAGGCGCTCGCCGCCAAGTACGACCTCTCAGTGGCGTATAACCCGACGATTGGCTACAGTCCGCTGAACTTCGCCTCGACCAACACGGGCGCCAGCGAAGACTCCTCACTGAGCGGCGACACCACGCCACGTGGGGCACTCTTCAAGCAGCCCTACATCGTCGCGGCCCTCAACGACTCGTACCCGGTCAACGCCATCGTCAAGGACGTGTACCGCGGTTACGGCTATTCGACCTTCGGTCCCATTCCACCCGAGCCGCCAAGCACGTTGACGTCGGTCAAGAGCTCACCGTACGCGTTGAGCAAGGTCGCCGGCGAAATGACGCCCCACGGCTGGTCGAAGGTGAACGGCATCTACACCTGCGAGAAGCCGGGCACCGGCGCCGGTGAGTGCGGGGCCAATATCGGCAAGGGCGCCACGATGACCTTCACGGCGGACGGCGCCGTAGCCGGCATTCCGACCGCGGAAGAGGCCGACGACGCCTGGGTCTCTGCGGCGAAGGGCCTCGGCATCAACATCATCTTGAAGGTCGAGACCTTTGACGCCGTCATCTCGGCCGACACCAGTGCATCCACGAAGTGGGACCTGTACACCGGCAGCGGTTGGGAGTACGCGCCCGACTACTACCCCAGTGGCGAGGACCTCTGGCTCACCGGTGACCCCGAAAACGTCGGCAGTTACGACAACGCCACGGCCAACAAGGACATCATGGGGACCCTGAGCGGTTCGGTGAGCATGAACAGCTACGAGAAGTTCATGATCAACAACTCACCGGTGATCTGGAACTACTGGAACCCCTACACGGAAGAGCACCTCAAGGATGTGGGTGGCTACATCTTCGAAGACAGCTCCAACTTGAACCCCGAGCTCTGGTACTTGAAGGGTTAGGTCATTGCGGTAGTGGGAACAAAAGACCCCGGTTGGAGAACCGGGGTCTTTTGTTCCCACTAGTAGCATTCGCCCATGATTTCGTTCCTCGCCCGGCGAACCTTCCAGGGTCTTCTGGTGATCCTGCTGGTCATCACCGGCACCTTTCTCTTGGAGCACTTCGTCCCCGGGGGACCGGCCGTCGTCGCCCTCGGACATCGGGCGACGCCGGCGAACATCAAGATCTTCAATATCCAAAACGGCCTCAATCGGCCCATGTTCGTACAGCTGTTGAGCTACCTCAATCAAGCCATACACCTCAACCTCGGCTACTCACTGATCCAGCACGCGCCGGTCTGGTACCTCATCAAGTCGGCCCTCGGCCACACCGTCATGCTCATCTCCGTGGCGCTCGTCATCCAGTTCGTGCTCGCCGTACCCCTGGGCAACATGCAGGCCCAGCGCCGCAACTCAAACTTTGATTACGTGGCCACCTGCGTCACCTTCATCCTGTACGCCACGCCCGTCTTCCTCATCGGCGAGTTCCTGATCTCGGTGTTCGCGATCAAGTTCCACTTCTTTCCCGTCACGGTGAACCCGTCGGGCGGGGCCTACGCGATCTTCACGAGCCCCGTGCAGTACGTGCTGCCCGTGCTGACGCTCTCGCTGCTCGGCGTCGGCGGCCTGAGCCGCTACCAGCGCTCCTCGATGCTCGATACCTTGACCCAGGACTACATCCGCACGGCCAAGGCCAAGGGGCTGCCCCACCGCAAGGTCATCAACCGTCACGCCATACGCAACTCGCTGCTGCCCATGATCACCATCATGGGCCTCAGCCTGCCGACCATCGTCGGCGGTGCCTTGATCACCGAGACGATCTTCGACATCCCCGGTATGGGGCTTCTGACGTTGCGCTCGGCCACCAACTACGACATGCCCGTCGTGGTGGGCACGACCATCGTGGCGGCGGTCGTGACGGTGATCGGTTCACTGGTGGCCGACATCCTCTACGCCATCGCCGACCCGCGGATCCGTCTCGGCAGCGGCGGAAGGTAACGACCATGGCCCACATCATCGAGGAGGTCGCGCTCACGCCCGAGGGCGGCGAGAGCACGGACGTCGGGGGGATGCTCTCGATCATCTGGCGCACGTTCAAGGAGAACAAACTCGCGGTGGTGAGCCTCGGCGTCCTGATCTTCTTCGTGCTCTTCTCCTTCGTGGGACCCGACATCTACCACACCAATCAGACCAACCAGTTCAGCGCGTTGACGGCGTCCATCAACGGTCAAAACGCGGTCAACTACCCGTGGTTCCACTCGTGGACGGCCATCCTGGGCACGGACTCCAGCGGCTACAACATCATCGGACGGCTGATGAAGGGCGGACGAACAGCGCTGATCGTGGGCTTCTTGGCCGGCATGATCTCGACGATCGTCGGATCGATCTGGGGGGCGGTCTCGGGCTATCGGGGCAGGATCCTCGACACGCTCATGATGCGCTTCGTGGACATCGGACTCTCGGTGCCGGGCCTCTTCCTGCTCATCGTGATCGTCGTCCTCTTCGGCGCGTCATCGACGACGATCATCCTCACCCTCGGCTTCACGTCGTGGTTCGGTTCCTCCCGACTCATTCGGGGCGAGACCTTGAGCCTGAAGCAGCGCGAATTCGTCCACGCCGTCAAGGTCCTGGGCGGCTCCAACCGGCGGATCATCTTTCGCCACATCCTGCCCAACACGATGGGGACCATGATCGTGGTGGGCACCTTCGCCGTCGCCGACTCGATCCTGGCCCTGGCGGCGCTGGGTTTCATCGGGCTCGGTATCCCGCTGCCCAACACCGACTGGGGTGACATGTTGAACACCGGCGTCACCTACGCCAACGACGGGTACTGGTGGGAGATCGTCCCGGCGGCGATCTGCATCATCCTCGTGGTCATCGCCTTGAACTACATCGGCGACGCCATGCGCGACGCCTTCGAGGTGCGCCTGCAAAAGCGATAAGGACGGCCGGGACGTCACCGGGACCGGCCGGCGCCCGATTCAGCGCGGCGGCGCGACCTGGCTCGAGATCTCGACCATCACCGGCGTGCGCAACGGGAAGTGGCAGGCCGCCGTGTGGTCGGTGCCGAACGGGCGAAAGGGCGGTTCCTCGTTCGCGCAGATCTCCTGGGCCCGTGGGCAGCGGGTTCGAAAGCGGCAGCCCGACGGCGGAAAGACCGACGAGGGCAGCTCGCCCTGGATCTTTATCTCGACGTCTTCCGGTGCCTCAGTGGCGAAGGGCTTGGGCACCGAGTCGAGCAGACCCCGGGTGTAGGGATGGCAGGGGTTGCGATAGATCTCGTCGGAGGGACCGACTTCGACGAGCTTGCCCAAGTACATCACGCCCACCGTGTCGGCCATGTAGCGCACGACGCCGAGGTCGTGGCTGATCATGAGCAGCGAGAGGCCCAGATCGCTCTGGAGATCCTTGATCAGGTTGAGGATCTGCGCCTGGATCGAGACGTCCAGGGCGCTGACCGGCTCGTCGGCCACCAGCAGGCGAGGCTTAAGGGCCAGCGCCCGGGCCAAGCCAATGCGTTGGCGCTGACCCCCGGAGAACTCGTGCGGGTAGCGGATCAGCGCCGACGGCGACAGCCCGACCTGGTTGAGCAGCTCCAGCACCCGGGCGTGGCGCTCCTTGGACGAGCCGTCCCTCTGGATCTCCAGGGGCTCTTCGAGTATCGAGCCGACCCGCTGACGGGGGTTGAGCGATGAGTAGGGATCCTGGAACATCATCTGGATGTTTCGCCGGGCGTAGCGGCGCTTGTCGCCACGCAGACCGCTCAGGTCCTCGCCCTGGAACGTCAGCGTGCCGCTGGTGGGCTTCTCGAGCCCGACCATGACCTTGCCGGTGGTGGTCTTGCCGCACCCGGACTCGCCCACCAGGCCGAAGGTCTCACCCTGGCGGATGACGAGCGATATGTCGCTGATGGCGTGCACCTGGCCGGTGCGTCGGCGAAAGAGCCCGTTCGAGCGCACCGGGAAGAGCTTGACGACGTTCTGCAACTCGATCAGCACCGGCGCCTGGCGCAGGTCCACCTGGTTCGAGACGACCCGTGCCTCGGTGCTGACGCGCGCACCGAGGATGGGATTGAAGCAGGCGAATTCGTGGCTCTGGGAATCCTTGGCGATCTCGATCGGCGGATCGACCTCGCGGCAGCGCGACGTCACGTACGAACAGCGCTCCGCGAAGCGACAGCCCGTCAGTTCCGTCGAGAGATCGGGCGGCAGGCCGGGGATCGAGAGCAGGCGGTAGTGCGCGTCCTCTATCTTGGGCACGGCGTTGAGCAGTGCCTGGGTGTAGGGGTGACGCATCTGCGAGAACAGGTCGAAGGTCTGGGCCGACTCGGCCTTCTTGCCGGCGTACATCACGACCACCCGGTCGGTGCGGCCGGCGATGACGCCCATGTCGTGCGTGATGAGCAGCACGGCCATCTTGAGGTCCCGGCGCAGGCGGTCGATCAGGTCGAGGATCTGCGCCTGGATCGTGACGTCCAATGCCGTGGTCGGTTCGTCCGCGATCAGCAGCTTGGGCTCGCACACGAGCGCCATGGCGATGATGACGCGCTGGCGCAGCCCGCCGGAGAGCTCGTGGGGGAACTGGCTGAGTCGCTCCTCCGGGCGCGGCATCTCCACGAGGCGCAGCACCTCCAGGGCGCGCTGGCGGCCCTCCTCATCGCTCGCCCCGCGATGCTCGATGAACCCTTCAGCGATCTGGCGACCGATGTTCATGGTCGGGTTGAGCGACGTCATCGGATCCTGGGGAATGAACGCGATCTCGTTGCCCCGGACCTTCTGCATCTCCTCCTCGGAGAGGCTGGCCAGGTCCTTGCCGAAGTTCTCGATCGAACCGCCAATGACGTGGCCGTTGTTCTGGAGCAGGCGCATGATGGAGAGCCCGATGGTCGTCTTGCCGCATCCCGATTCGCCTACCAGGCCGACGCATTCGCCCTCGCTAATCTCGAACGACACGTCATCGACGGCTACGACGTTTGCAGTTCTCATTCGAAATTCAGTGCGCAGATTGCGCACGGAGAGGACCACACCCATATCCAGAAACCCTACAACCAGCGGCCTAGCCCTAAAGGGCCGCGCCCCGCTCCGGCAGGGCCCACGAACGACGGTGCCAGGGGGTCGGACCGTAGCGGGCCAACGACCGTCGATGCTCCAGCGAACCGTACCCCTTGTTCGACCGCCACCCGTACAGCGGCGACTGCTCGTGCAACTGTCGCATGAGGGCATCGCGACGGACCTTGGCCACGACGGCCGCGGCGCTGATGGTCGCGCAGCACTGGTCGCCGCGCACGACGTTGACGGCGGGCAGGTCGGCCCACCGTATCGAAGGGGGGGCGGCGCCGAACCTCATCGTCCACGGCGCGCGCAGCAGATTGAGCGGTCCGTCGATGAGGGCGCGCGCCGGCACCACGTCCAGCGCGCTGAGCGCCCGGTCGGTAGCGACGGCGAGGGCGGTGCGCAGACCCCATTCGTCGATCTCGTCGGCCGTGGCGACGCCGACGGCAACGGCGACGGCCCACGACTCGATCAACGGCACCAGCGCTTCACGCTGGGGCGCCGTGAGGACCTTGGAGTCCTCGAGCCCCCGGGGCGCCGCGCGGAGCCGGTCGATGACGACGGCTCCCACCATGAGCGGCCCAGCGAGGGCCCCTCGCCCGACCTCGTCGATGCCGACGACCGGCCCGTGGGCCAGTTCTGCGGCCTCGTACTCAAGCGTGGGCGTCACCCACCAAGGGTACCGACCACGGTCCACTCCTAGAGTGACTGCTATGCCGGAGTTGAACTCGCCACCCGTGGTGCTCGTGCCGATCAAGGCGTTCAGCTCGGCCAAGAGCCGCCTGCGTGCGGTACTGGACCCCGAAGAGGTTCGGAACCTGGCCCGACGCCTGGCCACGCAGGTGCTCGAGGCGGCCCAACCCCGGCGCACGCTGGTGGTCTGCGATGACGACGAGGTGGCCCAATTCGCTACGGATCGAGGTGTCGAGGTGGTTCGCACCAGGGCCACCACACTGAACGGCGCCGTCGCGGAGGCCTACGGCCAGATGGCGTCGGGTGACACGGTCATCGTGGCGCACGCCGACCTGCGCGATCCGCGCGGTCTGGGCGCCTTCCTTCCGGCGCCGGGCGTCACCATCGTGACGGACCATCACGGCCGCGGCACCAACGTGCTCGCGCTGCCGGCCGGCGCGGAGTTCCGCTTTGGCTACGGCCCCGACTCGGCGACACGGCACCGGCACGAGTGCGAACGTCTCGCACTGGCGTGCACCGTCATCGTCGACAGTCCCTGGGGCTACGACGTCGACGAACCGAACGACTTAGAGGGCGTCCCGCACAGCATTTGAGGGGGCCCGAAGGCCCCCTCAAACACCATTCCCCGAAGGGACTTGGAACTACTTGCGCTTTGCGACGCGCTTCACGGCCTTGCGAGCAGGAGCCTTGCGGGCCACCTTCTTCGCAGCGGGACGCTTCGCAGCAGCCTTCTTAGCGGCCGGACGCTTCTTGGCCGGAGCCTTCTTGGCGGCGGCCTTCTTGGCCGGAGCCTTCTTCGCAGCGGCCTTCTTGGCCGGAGCCTTCTTGGCCGCTGCCTTCTTGGCCGGTGCCTTCTTGGCGGCCGGACGCTTCTTGGCTACTGCCTTCTTGGCCGGAGCCTTCTTTTTCGCGGCTATTGCCACTTTCCCTCCTTGGGACTCAACGTTGAATCAATTTGGGACCTCGATGACACCAACATGATGATCTCGAATCTGGTACCGCCTTGATAACGTGAACTCGCCCGTGTACCACCCAGCTTCACAGCTGTGCGGCGACCAAACGCAGTGCACGGTCCTTTGCGAAGTAGCGCCTTACGTTCGTGTTGCGAGCAACACATTTGTGAGACGTTGACCTCCTCCGCAGAAGGACATACAAAAGTTCACTCGCTTTCAACACCAATGTCAAGCATTTCGAAACTTTTTGCGACATTTGTATTTCGTGAATGTTGATCGCGGCATCTACTTAGGACGCGGTCGCATCGGTGATGCGATGAGTGGATGCGAACGATCGACACTCGTACTTGGTCCGAGTCGCAGCGGAAAGACTTCATCACTCATCATTCCAAATCTCCTGGTTACAACGCGTTCTTGCGTCGTGACGTCGACGAAGAACGATGTCGTCACGCGCATGTCGACATCACATCGTGACGGAGCGACACTTCTGTTCGATCCCTCGGGAACGGTGGACGCACCACCCCACGTGCATCGCATCGGCTACTCACCAATTCGACAGTCACAGAGCTGGGATGGGGCCGTTTTGGCGACGCGGAGCCTCATCGACGTGGCGCGACGCGGTCGCGGCGAGCACGGTGACGATCATTGGACCGAGCGCGCGGGTGCGTTGATCGCACCGCTGATGCACGGCGCGGCACTGCGCCGCGAGACCCTCGGCGCGCTCGCGTCGCGAGTCGACGCACGAGCGAGCGACGACGTCGTGCACGAACTGCACGAACGTTACGGTGACCACCACCCGTCGGTGACGCTCCTGCGTGGTGTGCTCGCGACCGAGGAGCGCGAACGCTCGAGCATCTGGTCGAGCGCGTCGGGGCTCTTCAACGGAATGCGCACCGACGCCGCGCGGGCCTCGGCCCGCGAAGCACCCCTCGACATCGACTCCTTCCTGGCCGGAGCCCACCAGCTGCACATCGTGGCCCCCAGTCGCCACCAGGCCGTGACCACCCCGCTGGTCGTGGGCATGATCGAGGAGCTGGTGCACGCCACCTACGACCGCCACGACCGGGGGGCCCGCCTCCTGCTCGCCCTCGACGAGCTGGCCAACGTGGCTCCGCTGCCGCGCCTCGCGGGCATCGTCTCCGAAGGGGGCGGCCAGGGCGTGCTGACCCTGGCCTGCCTCCAGGACCTCAGCCAGGCCCGCCACCGCTGGGGGGCGTCGGCCGAGGGCTTCCTCTCCCTCTTCTCCACCACCGTCGTCCTGCCGGGCATCGCCGACCGGGCGACGTTGGAACTCCTGGCCCAGTTGGCCGGGCGCGAACTGGTCCCCACGCCGACGCTCCAGACCGGCCCCCGGGGTCGCTCGGGCGGACATTCGACCAGCTGGGTCGAGCGCGACCGCGCGACCGTCGCCGAGCTGGCCCGCGGCCGCGCCGGCTACGGGCTCGGACTCGACGCCGCCAACGCCATGCGCTGGATTGAACTGACCCCGGCGCACCGCAGCGAGCGATTCCGCGCTCACCTCGAGCGCTCCGACCACGTGCCCGAGCGTTCACGGGGCCGCTGAGTCCAGTGGACGAGATCGTCGAGCGCCAGGGGTCGCGGGCCCCGATCGCGCACCTGCGCGATCATGCGCGCCTGGGCCAGCGGAATCGTGGCTTCGCGCACGCCGCGCGACGTCTGCAGCGCCGGATAGAAACGGTCGATCGCCGCGTCGAGCTCCTGCGCGCTCTGGCCGAAGGTGGCGGCGTCGGCCCAGGCGCGCACCACGTCGCGACGCGTCACGTCCACCCGACCCTCTAAGGCCCCGGAGAAGACGTGCTCGTCGAGGCGGCCGCGGGGACGAGGGGGTGAGGTGAGAGCCCCCTCGGGCGCGAAGCGTGCCAGGTCGCGTCGCCAATGCTCGAGGGTCTCACCGCGCTGCCAGCGCAGCTTCTCGCCGCGTCCGTCGTGGTGCCCGCCCCAGAGCGCGCGATAGCCCTCGTCCTGTCCTTCGACGTGGTCGACGCCGTTGAACGAGCGCCACGCCGTCCAGGTCGTGCGTTGCGCGAGCTCGTGGCGCAACGACGAGCGGTACAGCGCGTCCGCCGCGTTTACGTGCGCGAAGAGCGCGCGGCTGTCGAGCACGGTGTGCGCCCTGTCGGGCCGGGCACCAACCAGGACGTGGTCGTGCAGGTGAGGCTCGCCGTGTCGGTTGAGCCCGTGCGTGAAGCTGACGATCCGCGACCAGGTCGCCGCCTCCTCACGGTCCACGCCCCCGCGGCGATCACGCACGACGAGGGCCCGCTCTTCGAGGTAGCGCATCGTCGCCGCCACCGACACCCGATGGGCGGCGACGACGCCGCTGCCCTGCTCGGGGTCCGTAGCGAGCAGGATCGAGATCGGACGGGGGGCCGCGACGATGACGTCGTAACCCTGCACGCTCGAACGTTCGGTGGAGGAGAGCACCCGCTCGACGTCGCGGGGGTCGCGGACGTCGCCGCTGCCGCGCAGCCACCAACCGGGCCCGCCGTCGCGGACCGTGTCGAGTTCACGCGCTGCGTCGTTGGTGAAGTACGTGACGTCGTTCGAGCGACGCACCAGCAGACGAAGCATTGGACACCCCCAGGGATGCCCAACGGTCGCCTAGAGTTGCTGGGCGATCCTCTTAGCCAGTTCGTGACCGGCCTTGGCGTACTTCGGCGTCGCCACGACCGCTCCGGGGCCGGCCTGGAGCATCAGATGGTCGAGGAAGGCGTCGGCGCCGATGCGGAACTTCACCGCGTGACGGCGATTGGTCAAGGTGGTCCAACGGGCGTTGGGCAACGGTTCGAACAGCCAGCGCAGGTTGGCGTCGACCACTACGATCACCTCGTCGCCCTCCTCGCCCACCTGGGTCAGCCAGTTGACCACCTCGTCGGGCGGCCGCTCCTCGAGCGCCGGCGATTTGGCCAGGATCGCGTTGATCCGGTCCGCGCGAAACGTGCGCCAGGCCTCGCGCGAGGTGCACCAGGCCCGCACGTAAGCGTGGCCGTTCAGCACCTTTATCTCGCGCGGCTCGATGGTGCGCACCTGGGACTGGTCGGCCAGCGTCGAGGTGTACTCGACCTTCAGCTGCTCCTCGTTCTCCAAGGCCTCTCGCACGATGCCCAGCAACGGTTCGTTGGTGGTCGATTCGACCTGCACGAAGGCCTTGGTCGCCGACTCGATCTTCTCAATGGCCGAGTCGACGGCGGGGTCGGCGTAGACGCGCGACGCTTCGCGCAGCGCAATATTGAGTTCGAAGAGGTCGCGCCAAAGCAGCGGGGAGTTCTCCACCGTGCCGGTCCAGTCGAATTCCTCGGCCCGGTAGGTCGAGTCGTCCGTGGCCTCCTCCTCCCAGTCGTCGCACTCCTTGATCACGTGGGCCGGGTAGCCGTACTCACCGTGCATCGGCATGAAGGAGACCAGACGGTCCATCGTTCGCCGCACCAGGGCCGGTTCGAGGGAGAAACGGCTGGCCAGCTCGCTGATGCGCAGCCCCTCCTCGGAGCGATAGACGGCGTGCAGGAGTTGCAGGGTCTGGCCCAGCACGTCGTTCGCGGCCGGCCCCACGAAGTTCACGTGCTCGAGCGACGGGACCTTGCCCCGGTTGACGCCGGCGAGCCACGAGACCAGCTCGCTGCGCAGCGACTTGGGGCTCATCAGGCGGACCCGTTCGGCGGCCTCGAGCACGAAGCGCAGCGCGCTGCGCGGGCTGTCAAAGGAGATGCCGATCTCCACGACGCCGCCGCGCTTCTGTGCGGCGACGGCGCCGGGGAACTGGCGCACGAGCAGGTCGGCGTAGTTCTGGTTGGTCGTGACGACCACGTCGATGGGCGTGGGCGATTTGGAGAACTCCGGGCGCCAGGCCTTGGCGAGCTCGCTCACCTCCTCGTCGGCCGCGAAGACGTCGGGCAGAACCAGGGGCATTGAGGTCATGCGGCTGAAGCGGTAGCCCTTCACCTCGTTCGTGCCCCGCACCCGAGCCACGAGGTAGGCGGCGCCATTGAAGAGGCCGACGGTGAGCGGCTCGACGATGCGGTTCTTGTTGGCCGACGACTGGTAGTCGAAGCTGACCGCCCGGCGCAGGTTGAGCGCGCGCAGGATGGGCGTGTAGTAGTTGGTGAACTCGAGGCCGCCGTCGCTCGCCGGGCCGTCGTTGAAGAGACTGAAGACGCCCGAGGCCCCGAATCCGCAAAAGCGCAGCGCCAGCTGCACGACCCGCTCCTCGTCCGGCGTGAAGTCGATCGGGGGCGCGTAGCCGCTGGCCGGATCGATCCGGTACCCGACGACGCCGTCGCTCGAGGTCACGGTCTCGATCTCGAAGCCCAGGTCCCGGATGCGGGACTTGTCGCGCTCGAACTTCTGGCGCACCGCCGTGTCGGCGCCCTGGTAGGCCCGCACCTTCTCGGGACCCTTGGCGCTTTCGGGGTAGGCGTCGATTTGCAGGTTGCGCACGATCTCGTCTTGGCTCAGTGAAGAGTCGGGGAAGACGCTCTGCAGCAGGAGCACCAGCGCGATCAGGCGCTCTCGACTCTGGTCATTTGTTGCGGCCGAATTCATGGGACTCCCGTCACTTTAACCACGAGGGTACCCGTTAGCGGGCCCGACGCGTTCGTGGCGAGACGCTAGTGGTCGCCCTGGCGCCCGTTGCCGAGCGCCTCCTCGCGACGCCAGGTGCCCGAACGGCCCCCGGACTTCTCCCAGAGGGCGACCTCGCCGATGGTCATCGTGCGGTCGATCGATTTGCACATGTCGTAGATCGTCAGGGCCGCCACCGTCACCGCCGTCAGCGCCTCCATCTCGACGCCCGTGCGGTCGACAGTGTCGACGCTGGCCTCGACGTCGATGTGGGTGTCGGCGATGGCGAAGTTGATGTGGACGTTGCCCACGAGGACGGGGTGCGACATCGGCAGCAACGTGGCCGCCTGCTTGGCCGCCTGCACGCCCGCGACCCGAGCGGTCGCGAGCACGTCGCCCTTGTTGGTGGCGTTGGTCGCCACGCTCGCCGTGGTCGACGCAGACATCGTGATACGACAACGGGCCAGGGCCCGGCGCGCGCTGACCTCAGAAGGGCCCAGATCGCGCGAGAAGGCCCCGTCGTGCGGCGTGCGGCGTAGTTGGTGGAAGTCGTCCACGGGGCAATGTTACCGAGGTCGTGACCGGCCAGGGGACGGCGACGAGTACACTGCCCTAGTCGCCCCGCGCTTCAGGAGTAGCAATGCCGACCTACGAATACGAATGCCAGACCTGCCACGAGCGCGTCGAGGCGGTACAGAAGTTCACCGACCCGTCCCTGACGACGTGCCCGCGCTGCGGCGGCGAGCTGCGCAAGGTCTTCTCGGCCGTCGGGATCGTCTTCAAGGGCAGTGGCTTCTACAAGAACGACAGCCGCGGCGCCAAGTCCTCCTCCACAACGTCCGAGGGCTCGAACGACGCTCCGGCCACGGTGGCCCCGCCGGCCGAGTCGACCCCGTCGACCCCGACGGCACCGGCCGCGACGAAGACCGAGACGAAGACCGAGACGACGGCGTCCGCGACGTCGGACTAGACGCCCGAAACCGAGATCCCCGACACCGCCAGGGACTGGCCGGCGGCGTGGCCGGGTAGCCATTCGACGTCGTTGCCCACGAACTCGACGTCGAGCAGCATTCGCTGCAGAGTGGAGGCGACCGTAATCTCACGCACCGGCTCGGCCAGCTCGCCGTCGCGGATCATCATGCCGGTCACGCCGACCGAGAAGTCGCCCGAGACGGGGTTGACCCCCGAGTGCACGCCGGTCAGCGATTCGACATAGATGCCGTTGGCCACCCGTTCGAAGATCTCGGCCTGGTTGAGCTCGCCGGGCACTAGTTGCAGCGCGCGACATCCGGCCGAGGGCGAGCCGGCGATGCCGCCGCGCACCGCGCTGCCCGTCGACGCCGTTCCGGCGCGACGGGCCGACACGGTGTCGTAGACGAACGCCGACAAGCGTCCCCGCTCGATGAGCACATTACGTCGACAGGCGAGGCCCTCGCCGTCGTAGACCGAGGCCGAGAAGTGCCGGGGGTCGGTTGGGTCGTCGAGCACGGTGAAGGAACTGGCGGCCACCTCCTCACCGAGGCGGTTGGCGAAGAAGGAGCGACCACGCACCACCGCTTCGCCGCTGAGCGAACCTCCGATAATGGCCAGCAGCGTCGCGGCGCTGCGCGCGTCGAAGACGGCCGTGCACTTCATCGACGCCGGCTTTCGCGCGCCGAGCATGCGCGTCGCGCGCCGCGTCGCGTCACTCGCCGCCTGGGCGACGTCGAGGTCGCCGGGCGCTCTACCGGCGCTGAGTCCCCAACC
>JBEKKW010000025.1:0-26382 GCA_050010495.1 Acidimicrobiales bacterium | reverse complement strand
CACCCTTGGAGCAGGGCAGGAGGGACTCGAACCCCCAACCCCCGGTTTTGGAGACCGGTGCTCTACCAATTGAGCCACTGCCCTCTGGGCCGTTGCCGAAACCCGGTCGCGGCCGTAGGGAAGGTAAATGTTACCACCCCCGACGCCGACCCCCTAGCGGGTCTCCTTGTGCAGCGTGTGCTTGCGCTCCCACTGGCAGTACTTGGACATCTCGATGCGCTCGCGGTCGTTGACCTTGTTCTTCTTCGTGATGTAGTTGCGCCGCTTGCACTCCTCGCAGGCGAGGGTCACCTGCACGCGCTTCTCGTTCTTGGCCATCGTTCTCTCCTTGTTTACGTCTCGTACAACTCGGGCCCGCCTACTGCCTGGTAGCGGCGGCGGGACTCGAACCCGCGACAACACGATTATGAGCCGTGTGCTCTGACCACCTGAGCTGACCACCTGAGCTACGCCGCCTGGCGAGCCCTCTGTCGGGATTGAACCGACGACCCCTTCCTTACCATGGAAGTGCTCTACCACTGAGCTAAGAGGGCACCGCGTGAAAAAACACGCGAGAGTGAATTGTACTCCGAGCGAGGCGCGACTATCCACACCGGACGGGCCGGCGAGGGCCAGTACCCTTATCTGTCATGAGAATCCGCCTGGTCGAGGTCGACGACGCGCAGGCCCTGCTCAACATCTACAACCCCGAGGTCATCGAGACGACGGTCAGCTTCGAGCTGGTACCGCACGCCCTCGCCGACCAGGAGGCCTGGATCCGCAGCCACCAGGCGGCCCACCCCTGCCTGGTGGCGGTCAACGAGGAGGACGACCTGGGCGAACGCGGCGCCCGCGACGAACTGGTCGTCGGCTTCGCCGTCGTCTCGCCCTTTCGCTCGCGCCCGGCCTACGCCACGTCGGTCGAGAACTCGGTCTACGTGCACCGCAGTGCGCGCGGACGCGGGGTCGGCGAACGGCTGCTGCGCGAGCTGATCAACGTGGCCCAGGAGTCGGGCTACCACGCGCTGATCGCGCGAATCGTGGGCGAGAACGACGGCTCCATCCGCCTGCACGAGAAGTGCGGGTTCTTCCTCGTCGGCACCGAGGTGGAGATCGGGCGCAAGCACGGCCGGTGGCTCGACGTCGTCGAGTACCAGTACGTCGTACCCGACCGCAGCTAGGGGCTCAGCTCCTCGCGGTACTCGGGCCAGGACCACTGGGTCCAGCGCCCCATCGGCACCAGCAGCACGCCGCCCAGCACCGCCACGGACAGCGCGATGAGCAGCGGGTTCGAGTGGATCAGTCCGCTGAGGAGTTGACGGCCGCCGGGCAGTCCGATGAAGGGGCCGGTGATCGACAGGGCCAGCAGCCAGAAGTGCTCGCGCCCCTCGTAACTGGCCGCGAGCAGGATCAGCCCCCAGGCCAGGTACCAGGGCTGCACGACGGGACCCAACTCGACGAAGAGGATGAGCGCCAGGCCAAGCGAACGGACCCAGCCCCGCTGGGGGCCGTGCCAGAGCAGCCAGAGGGTGAACGCGACCGCCACCATCAGTCCGATGAAGCGGGTCACGGCGAGCACCCCCGACAGTCCGACCGAGTGCAGTCCGACGGCGTGCACCGTGTTGGTGATCGCCATGCCGATGCCGGTCGCGGGCGCCGCCCAGGAGCGCACGGTACCGTTGGAGAGCAGGTTCTCGACCCAGCCGAAGCCGAAGCCGGCGGCCCACGTCCAGAACCCCAGCGCCGCGGCCGCCACCGCCGAGGTGATGGCGATCGGCTTGAGCCGCTGTCGTATCGAGGCGTCGGGACCGAGCCAGTTCCAGGCCACGAAGGCGAGCCCCAGCGCCGCCGGCGCCTTGATCGCCGTGGCGCACGACACGAAGACGAGGCTCCAGACCGGATGTCGCTTCACGGCCAGCGCGATGCCCACCACCAAGAAGGCGGCCATGATCCCGTCGTTGTGGGCCCCGCCGATGATCGTCAACAGCACCAGCGGGTTCATGGCGCTCAGCACGAAGGCCTCGCCGGGGTCGCGTCCCAGTCCGCGCGCCAGCATCGCCACCCCCACGCCGATCATCGCCACGGCGAAGACCTCGAGCAGGCGCAGCCCCACCACCGTCGCCAGCTGGTGGTGATCGGTGATGCGGTCGATCGAGCCGTCCATCCACAAGAAGAACGGGCCGTAGGGCGCAGGGGTGTTGCCCCAGAGGGGGTCGACCGGGGTGACGTAGGGGCTCGAGCCGAGCGAGAAGGGTCCCAAGACGTAGGGACTGAGGTTGTGGCTGGACATGAATCCCTGGGCCGCGTAGCTGAACACGTCGCGCGAGAAGAGCGGGGGCGCCACGATCATGGGCGAGGCCCAGAGCACCAGGATTCCCCAGAGCGACTTGATCGAGGCCCCGGGGTGCAGCTTCAGCACCTCGGCCAGGCGCAGCCAGACCCGCATCAGGAGCAGGAGCCCGCCGAAGACGAAGACGATCGACAACAGCAGCTTGGTCTCGCTCGGCGTGCCGACGGCCCCCACGGCCGGTTCGCCGAAGAACCAGGTGTTGGCCAGGGGGAACTTGAAGGGCGAGTTGGTGAAGCAGCAGCCGCCCAGGATCAGCACCATGGCCCCGAAGCCCAGCAGGGCCGGCTGCCAGAGGAAGGTCCAGCCCTCGAAGGGGCCCGGCTTGAAGCGTCCGAGGGGGGTGTAGCGCCGTTCGAGCAGCTGCACGCCCGACTCGAAGCGGCTGGCCAGGCGCTCGTAGGCCCGGCGCACGTCGCTCGGACGCGTCTTCAGCCGATTCACCCCACTCCTCTCGCCCCGAAACAGTGTCACCGTACTCTTCTCGCTCGAAATCGGGCAGGGCCAATCCAGACACGTGCTGGATTGACCTTGGTGGGCCAGGAGGGATTTGAACCCCCGTAGGCAAAGCCGTCTGGTTTACAGCCAGATCCCATTGGCCACTCGGGCACTGACCCGTCGAGAATCCTACAGCGAGAGCCCACCCCGATTCACCCGGGTCGCAGGCCCTAGAATTTTTCCCGTGCCCACATTCGACGTCGTGTCCGAAATCGACCTGCAGGAAGTGCGAAACGCCGTGGACCAGGCGAACCGCGAGGCCTCGACCCGCTTCGACTTCAAGAACACCAACGCCAAGGTCGAGTTCTCCGACAAGGAGCTCACGCTCGGCGCCTCGACCGAGGACCGGCTTCGCGCGCTGTACCAATTGCTCGAGGAGAAACTGGTGAAGCGATCGGTCTCGCTCAAGTCGCTCGACCCCGGCAAGGTCGAAGAGGCCAGCCAGGGGGCCGCACGTCAGAAGGTCGCCCTCAAGGCCGGGATCTCCCAGGAGGTCGGCAAGCAGATCAACAAGCTGGTCAAGGACATGGGCGTGAAGAGCCTGAGCTCGTCCATCCAGGGCGACCAGGTCCGTATCTCGGGCAAGCAGCGCGACGACCTGCAGCGGGCCATTGCCATGCTCAAGGAGTCCGAGATCTCGGTGCCCCTGCAGTTCACCAACTTCCGCGACTAGCGGGTCCCGGTCTGCTCCTCCTCTTCCTCGAGGTGCACCTCGATGGCGTGCAGCTTGTCGGTGTGGAAGATCCGGTTGAACAACAGCACCTTCAAGACCCAGAAGATCGCGAAGCTGAGCACGTTCACGCCGCCGACCAACAGGGTGTTCACGAAGTGGCTCCAGTGGTGCGTGTGCACCAGGTGCTTGACGTACAGCGCGCCCAGCAGCGAGAAGGCGATGCCGGCGAAGGACATCAAGAGGTACGGCACGACCTCCTTGCCGAAGTGGCTGCGCCCGCGTTTGCCCCAGGCCCACGCGCGGCTGAGGTAGTAGGAGGGGACCATCGCCAGGATGTTGCCGAAGAGCGTCGCCGCGATGATGCCGGTGATGATGTGGAATCCGTAGACGATGAGAATCGCCCCGAGCGACACGCCCGTCGTGATCACCGAACTGAGCGTGAAGCGGATCAGTTTCTTGCCCTGATGCGTCTTGGACCAGGCCAGGACGTCACGCAGGTTTTTTGGCACGGCGACGATTCTAGTTCGCTCCACGCCCTCGACTCCGAACGCCGAACGCGCGAGCGCGTGCCGCGAGCCGTCCGTCGACGAGGCACCAGGTGCCAGAATGGACCAATGTCCGAAGCCCTGGAGTTCCTCGTCGACCTGCTCGACCTCGAGACGATCGAGGTCAACACCTATCGGGGCAAGCACCCCAAGGAGGAGCGTCAGCGCACCTTCGGCGGTCAGGTCGCGGCCCAGGCCCTCATGGCCGCCGGGCGCACCGTCGAGGGCGCGAAGGTCCACTCCCTGCACTCGTACTTCCTGCGACCGGGCGACACGAGCACGCCGATCCTCTACGAGGTGGACCGCATCCGCGACGGCAAGAGCTTCTTCACCCGGCGCGTCGTGGCGATCCAGCACGGCCAGGCAATCTACAACATGCAGGCCAGCTTCCACAACGAGCAGGCCGGCTTCGAGCACCAGTTCCCCATGCCCGAGGTGCCCGGCCCCGAGACGATTCTCCCCATGGCCACGCGCATCATGGACGAGTTCGGCACGACCGACGAATGGTTCAAGCGCCAGCACCCCATCGACCAGCGCTACATCGGCGAGCTGCCCTGGAGCGCGAAGGGCAACAGGGAGCCCCGCCAGCAACTGTGGATCAGGGCCGACGGCGACCTGATCGACGATCCCCTCCTGCACGCCTGCGTCGTCGCCTACGCCAGCGACATGAGCCTCTTCGACGCGATCCTCGCGCCCCACTCGGCGCGTTGGGACAACGACATCGTCATGGTGGCCAGCCTCGACCACTGCATGTGGTTCCACCGCGACTTGAACGCGGACCACTGGCTGCTCTACGACATCGACTCACCGATCGCCCACGGCGGACGGGGCTTCGCGCGGGGCTTCATCTTCAACCAGTCGGGCGAACTGTGCGTCTCGATGGTCCAAGAGGGCTTGACCCGCCTGATCGACCCCCAGCACCCTACGAGGAGCTGACGGGCTAGGAACGCTCCTGCACGGGTACGTAGTCGCGTACCTCGGGCCCGATGTAGAGCTGGCGGGGACGGGCGATCTTGACGTCCTGGCGCAACAGCTCCTGGAAGTGGGCCAGCCAGCCCGAGGTGCGCGGGATGGCGAAGAGGACCGTGAACATCTCCATCGGGAAGCCCATCGCCTGGTAGATGATGCCCGAGTAGAAGTCGACGTTGGGGTAGAGGTGGCGCGAGATGAAGTACTCGTCCTGCAGGGCGACCTCTTCGAGCTTGAGCGCGATGTCGAGCAGCGGGTTCTTGCCCGTGACGGCGAAGACGTCCTCGGCGATCTTCTTGATGATCGTGGCGCGCGGGTCGAAGTTCTTGTACACGCGGTGCCCGAAGCCCTCGAGCAGGACCTTGCCCTGCTTGACCGTCTCGACGTAGGCCGGCACGTTGTCGATGCTGCCGATCTCGATGAGCATCTTCAGCACCGCCTCGTTGGCCCCGCCGTGGCGCGGGCCGTAGAGCGCGGCGCAGGCGGCGGCCGTCGCGGAGTAGGGGTCGCCGTGCGACGAGCCGACGACGCGCATCGCGGTCGTGCCGCAGTTCTGTTCGTGGTCGGCGTGCAGGATGAACAGGACGTCGAGCGCGTGCGCCAGCACCGGGTCGGGCTCGTAGCGCGGCTCGGCGACCTTCCACATCATCGACAGGAAGTTCTGCGCGTAGCTGAGCGTGTTGTCGGGGTAGACGAACGGCATGCCGACCGAGAAGCGGTGACAGGCCGCGGCGAGCGTGGGCATCTTGGCGATGAGGCGCACGACCTGGCGGTGCAGGTTCTCGAGGTCGGTGAGGTCCTTGGCCTCCTTGTAGTACGTCGACAACGCGGCGACGGCCGAGACGAGCATGCCCATCGGGTGGGCGTCGTAGTTGAAACCCTCCAGGAAGCGCTTGCGCACGTTCTCGTGGATGTAGGTGTGGTAGGTGATCTCCTGGTTCCAGTCGGCCGACTGCTGCGCGGTCGGCAGTTCGCCGTGGTTCAAGAGGTAGGCGACCTCGAGATAGGTCGACTGTTCGGCCAGTTGCTCGATGGGGTAGCCCCCGTAGCGAAGGATCCCGGCGTCCCCGTCGATGTAGGTGATGGCCGACTCGGCCATCGCCGTGGCCATGAAGCCGGGGTCGTAGAACCACACGCCGGGCGCCACCTTGGAGAACTCGTGGGCCGCGATGCCCCCATTGTGAATCGGGATCTCCAGCGAGTCGCCGGTGCGGTTGTCGGTCACGGTAATTGACTGCGTCACGATTCCTCACTTCAGTTGGGGCCAGGCCCATCGTAGCGAACTGACCGGTAACCGGGACCCCCGTTAGGTGTTGCCCGACGGCGACATGACGACGCGAAAGATACGCTTGCGGGTCATATTTTGTGCGCTCGGCGCACCGGCGACCGTGATGACCAACCTCGCCCGCTCGCTGGCCTGGGTCACCAGCAACTTGGGCACGAAGGCGTAGGCCCGCTGGGGTCCGAGCACGGTCGTCATGGTCTGGCTCTGACGAGTCCCCCGGCCGTTGAGCGGGATCAGCGTCACGGTCACCGAGACCGGTTGGTCGATGAAGTTCGCGTTCAGCACCGACAGGCCGAGGTGCACCCTCGTGGCCGGCGGCAGCAGCAACTCCCCGGCCGGGGCCGGCAACGGCGCCGGTTCGACCTGCACGGCGGCGATGCCGACCCCCCGGGTGGCCATGAGCGACGGGGACGTGCGCAACGACTGCACCGTCGACGTGAAGTGCAAGAGGGCGACGCCGTTGGCCGTCGCCTTGAGCGTCACCCGGCCCGGCTCGCGCGCGAGTGACCACCGCTTGGTGCGCCACTGGTCGCTCGTGGACAACAGGGAGGCCTGGGCGCTCAAAACCGAGAGCGAGGCCGGCGCCGTCCACGGCAGGGTCCCCGTCGGCAGCACCAGCGACGCGTCGACGTAGCTCAGCAGTGATTCGTAGTCGTTCACCCGCTGGGCCGTCTCCTGGGCCAGGACGTCGTTCACGTCGTGCGCCAGGGAGGGGCGGCGCAACTGCTCGCCCTCGGTGGACCACAGGCCCAGCTGGTCGGCCAACTGGGTCAGGCGGGCCGAGAAGGCCGCACGAGAGAGCGTCTCGCCGTTGTCCAGCAGGTAACGGAGCCGACTGTCGAAGTAGTTCTCCTGGGAGATCAGCCCCGACGCCAGTTGCGCGAACGTGCGGTTCTCGCTACGGCGGGGACTCAACGATCCGTGCGCGGCGCGCGAGATATCGTGCGCGAAGAGCGCGACGATCAGCGTCAAGGCCAGTGCGATGCTCAGCCACATCGTCTGGCGACGGCGTTGAGCGCGAGTGCGGGCCACGTCGTAAGAACTTACTCACTGACGAAAAATCGACTCCGCGCACAACGTCGAAGGGACTACTCCTCGTCGAAGCCCTCGAGGTCGATGATCTCCGAGACGCCCTCGGGCAGTCGGTTCTGCGGTCCGACACCCCACTTCTCCTCGTTGAGCTGGCTCACCGACTCCTCGACCGAGCCCAACGCGGGCATCGCCTTCGCGCCGTGGACGCCACCGAGCTGGCTCATTCGATGGGCCGCCGGTATCAGTCGCGACTCGACCGACGAGACCATCTTGTTGTAGGACTCGACGGTGTCGACGAGGGACTTGCGCATCTTGGCCATCGGTTCCGCGACCAGGCGGATCCGGTCGACCATCGACTGCGCGACGCGCAGGATCTCCTCGGCGTTGAGCGACGCGTCGTGCTGACGCAGCACCATCGCCACCGACCACAGTAACGACAGCAGGTTGGTCGGCCCGGCGATCAGCACCCGTTCCTTCGCGGCGTACGCGTGCAGCTCGGGGTCGGCGTCGAAGGCCGCGGTGATGGCGAAGTCACTGGGCACGAAGCAGACGACGAACTCCGGGGCCGGCGAGACGAGCTCCCAGTAGGACTTCTCCTTGAGGGTCTTGACGTGGTTGCGCAACGCCGCCGCGTGCTCCACCGACTTGGCTCGACGAACCTCGGCGTCGTCGGTGCCGAGCGAAGCCTCGAACGCGTCGAAGGGGAACTTCGCGTCGATCGCGATCCTCGCGTTGTTGGGCATGTTGACGATGCAGTCGGGGCGCAACGAGCGCCCGGCGTCGTTCACGGCGCTCACCTGCATGTCGTAGTCGATGTTGCTGCGAAGTCCCGAGGCCTCCATCACGTTGATGAGCTGGACCTCACCCCAGTGGCCCCGCTGATCGCCGCGACCGAGCAGCTGATTGAGCCGACGGGTCTCGTCCTGGGTCTTCTGCTGGGCCACCAGCAGCTCGTTCGCGCGGCTCTTCACGTCGAAGAGCGCGCCGGCGTGCTCCTTGTTGAACTCCGCGAGGCTCTTCTTGTAATCGTCGAGCAGGGTCTCGAGCGGCTTCAGCGTGAGGTCGAGCTTGGAGTCGCGCTCGCGCGACACCTGCTCCTGGGAGAGGTTGAACTGCTCCACCGTGTTCGCGAGCACCCGGTTGGACATGCTCTCAAAGGTCAACTCCATGTTCTTGATGGCCGCGTCGTGCTCCTCGCGCTCGCGCGCCAGCGACTCGTTCGCTATAGCCAGCTGCGTATCGCGAACGGCGAGCTCGGCGCGGGCCTGGGCCGTGACGTCGCGAAGTGACTGGGAGCGGCGCAACGCCAGCGCCCAGGTGACGGCCGCGCCGAGCACCAGGCCGGCCAACGCGCAAATGACTCCCACCATGTCTCTCTCCCTCTCGAGATACTGCCACCCTAGGTACGCGCTGTGACGTGACGGTATCCTCTGCTCATGCCTCGTCTCTTTGGATCCTCGGGCGGCTCCGCCAAGCGGGAATTCTCCGACGTCGGTGTCACACCGGCCCTGCGCCTGGAGATCGTGCAGGTCTTCGCCCTGGTCGGTGAGGCCATCGCGGGGGCGACCCACGCCCTGCTCGCCAACGACCGCGAACTGGCCAAGCGCATCGTCGACCAGGACGTCGTCATCGACAACCTCATCGACGCCATGGTCTCCACCACCGAGTCGCGCCTGCTCACCGAGACCTCCCTGAGCATCGAGTCCCGCCAGTCACTGATCACGCTGCTGCGCATCCTGCCCGACGTGGAACGCAACGGTGACCTGGCCGAGCACATCGCGCGCCGCGCCGCCCGCGGACTCGGCAACGAGATGTCGCCGCGCAGCCGCGGGCTCGTCGAGCGCATGGGCGAGGTGGCCACGACCATCTGGCGCGAGGCGACCGACATCATCATCGACGACAAGCTCGAGTCAGTCGGCGCGATCGAGGACATCGACGACGAGCTCGACGACCTGCACGTGTCGCTCACCGCCGAGCTGACGTCCGGTTCGATGGCGCTGCCGGTGGCGGTCGAACTAGCACTGCTCGCGCGCTTCTACGAGCGCTTCGGCGATCACTGCGTCAACCTCGCGCGTCGCCAGGTCGGACGCGACGGCGCCGACTAGCGACGATCCAGCAGGACCTCGGCGATCTGCACCGCGTTGAGGGCGGCACCCTTGCGCAGGTTGTCGCTACTGAGGAACAATGAGATCCCGTTGGGCACGGTCTGGGCGTGACGGATGCGCCCGACGAACGTCTCGTCGCGTCCCGTGGCCAGACGCGGCGTCGGCATGTCGTGCACCACGACGCCCGCGGCGTGGCGCAGGATCTCCTCGGCCTGCGCGGGGCTGAGGGGCCGATCGAAACTCGCCGTGACGGCCATCGAGTGACCGGTGAAGACCGGCACCCGCACGCAGGTCACGTCCACCAACAGATCGTCGATCTCGAGGATCTTGCGGCTCTCGTTGCGCAGCTTCTGCTCCTCGACCGTCTCGAAGGATCCGTCGTCCACGAAGGCGCCGGCAATCGGAATGACGTTGTGCGCGATCGTGGTCGGGAACTTGCGCACGGCATCCGTCGATCGAAGTGCCGCGTCGAAGGTCAATTGGCGCGGGTCGTCGTCGAGCGAGGACTCGAGCTGCTGCGCCAGCTCATCCACCGCCTCGCGTCCCGAACCGCTGACCGCCTGGTACGTAGCGACGGTGATCGAGCGCAGCCCGGCCGCCAGGTGCAGCGGCTTGAGCACCGGCATGGCCGCCATCGTTGTGCAGTTGGGATTGGCCACGATGCCCTTGGGGATCGAATCGAGGGCGTGGTCGTTGACGTCGGCCACCACGAGGGGCACCTCGGGGTCCATGCGCCACGCGGAGGAGTTGTCGATGACGATCGCCCCCGCGTCGGCGAGGCGCGGGGCCAGGGTCTTGGATGACGTGGCCCCCGACGAGCAGAGGGCGAAGTCGATTCCGGCGAAATCGGCGGTCTCGGCGTCCTCGACCTCGATGGACTCGCCGCGCCACTCCAACTTCGAACCGGCCGAACGGGCCGAAGCGAAGAAGCGGATCTCGTCCACGGGGAAGTCACGTTCGCCCAGGACGAGACGAATCATCGTTCCCACTTGGCCGGTGGCCCCGACAACCGCTACGCGCATGGGCCCAGTCTAGAACTCGAGGGCGTCGAGCCCAAACGCGCTGTGCAGGTAGCGCACCGCATCGGCGACCTTCTCCGCGCGCAACACGCACGAGATGCGGATCGAGCTCGTCGAGATCATCTCGATGTTGATGCCGTGCTCGTAGAGCGTCTCGAACATCAACGCGGTCACCCCGGGGCTGGACTTCATGCCGGCACCCACGATGGTGACCCGCCCGATGTTGTCGTCGGTCGTCACGTCGGCGGCGCCGATATCGTCCTTGACCTTGTTGCACGCGTCGCGCGAGGCCTCGAGGTCGGTCTTGGCCACCGTGAAGGAGATGTCGGTCATCCCGTTGGTGCCGGTGTTCTGGACGATCATGTCGACGTTGATCCCCTGGTTGGCCAGCGCGCGGAACAGCTGGGCCGCGACGCCCGGTCGGTCGGGCACGCCGCCGACCGTGATCTTCGCCTCCGACGTGTCATCGGTGATCGCTGAAACGACGGCCTCTTCCATGGTGGGGTCCTCCTCCACAATCCAGGTTCCTGGTTCCCAGGTGAAACTCGAGCGAACGTGCAGCGGCACCCCGTGACGGCGCGCCAACTCCACCGAACGCAGCATCAACACCCGGCCCCCGGTCGCGGAGATCTCCATCATCTCGTCGAAGGAGACCTTGGCCAGCCGACGGGCCTTGGGCACGACGCGGGGATCGGCCGAGAAGACGCCGGTCACGTCGGTGTAGATCTCGCAGACGTCGGCCTTGAGGGCCGCCGCGAGCGCGACGGCCGTCACGTCCGAACCGCCACGGCCCAGGGTCGTGATGTCACGATCGGTCGAGACGCCCTGGAAGCCGGCCACCACGGGCACGTGACCGGCGTCGAGCGCCTCGCGAATCCGTTCGGGACGGATCTCGATGATCTTGGCGCGGGTGTGGTCGGTGTCGGTGATGATGCCGGCCTGGCTGCCGGTGAACGAGGCCGACTCGACGCCACGAGCGGCGAGGGCCATGCACACCAGGGCCATGGAGATCCGCTCGCCGGCCGTGAGCAGCATGTCCAACTCCCGGGGCGGACGGGTCGGCGACACGTCGTCCGCCAGGCGAACGAGGTCGTCGGTGAACTTGCCCATGGCCGATACCACGACCACGACCTCGTTGCCGGCCGCGCAGGTGCGCGCAACGTGATCGGCGACGGCGCGGATGCGCTCCGCGTCGCCGACCGACGTGCCACCGAACTTCTGAACGACCAACGCCATAGTCCAAAACTACCTGAGGCGATTAGGCCACCAACCAATGGCCACTAAAGTCGCAACCATGGCAACTACCAAGCGTGAACGGCAGAAGGCGGCCCGCCGTCAAAAACTTGAGCAGTTAGAGCGCGCCAACAAGCGGCGCAAGACCATCCGGCGCACGATCATCGTGGCCATCGTCGCGGTCGTCGTGGTCGGTTCGGCCGCACTGCTCTTCTCGGGGAAGTCCACGCCCCCGACGACCACCACCACCTCGACCTCGACCACGTCGACCTCATCGACCACGACGACGGTGGCCGCGGCCTTCGCGGCGGCGCAGGCCCACGCCAACGCGCTGGCCGTGAAGGCCGGCTGCCCGGCCTCGACGGCGACGCGGGTCAACACGATGACGTGGAAGACCGCTCCGCCCATGACGATCAATAAGTCGCTCACCTACTACGCGCACTTCACGACGACGGCCGGGGACTTCGTCGTGAAGCTGGACGCCTCGACGGCGCCGATCACGACCAACAACTTCATCTTCCTGGCCGAGCACAACTTCTACAAGTGCGTGATCTTTCACCGGGTGATCCCCGGCTTCATGATCCAGGGCGGCGACCCCACCGGCACCGGCGAGGGCGGGCCGGGCTACTCGATCGCGGACGAGTACCCCAAGGTCGGACACCCGACCTACCCGCTCTACTCGATCGCCATGGCCAACACCGGACAGCCCCACACCGGGGGCAGCCAGTTCTTCATCGTGACCGGCACCCAGGGCGAGACACTGGGCAACACGTACTCGCTCTTCGGTCAGGTCGTCAGCGGCTTCGGCCCCGTGATGAAGATCGCCCGCGAGGGCTCGGTCGCCGGCATCCCGCCCAACGTCACCAACCGTATGCTGTCGGTCACCATCTCGAACAGCGAATCGTAGACCCTTGAGCACACCCATCCCCAACCCCGACAGCACCAGCGAGCAGCGTCAGAAGTTCGACGGCGCGCCGCCCATGATCATCGACACGTCCAAGACCTACACGGCCACGATGGTGACGTCGCTGGGCACGCTGGAGATCCTGCTCGACGCCCTGGGCGCGCCGGTCACGGTGAACAGTTTCGTCTTCCTGGCCCGCTGGCACTACTACGACGGCGTGATCTTCCATCGCGTAATCCCGGGCTTCGTGCTCCAGGGCGGTGACCCCACCGGCACCGGCACCGGCGGCCCGGGCTACCGCTTCAACGACGAGCTGCCCAAGGCCGGTCGCTACGAACTGGGCTCGTTGGCCATGGCCAACGCCGGGCCCCACACCAACGGGTCCCAGTTCTTCGTCATCTCCGGTCCCGACGGGATACGTCTGCCGCCGCTGTACGCGCTCTTCGGCAAGGTCGTCAAGGGATTGGACGTGGTGAGCGCGATCAACGACCTCGGTTCGCCCTCGGGCAAGCCGCGCGAGCGCGTCGTCATCGAGTCGGTGACGGTGAGCGAGGCCTAGGCCGACCATTCGTTATCCGCGCCACCGACCGGCTTTCCCGAGCCCGCGAACGGGGCCGGTAGGGTACCTGGATGAACTTTCAAAAAGTGGGCGTCGTCGGATCGGGCATCATGGGCGGTGGAATCGCCGAGGTCGTCGCGACGGCCGGGGCGACCGTGGTACTGCGTAGCCGCACCGTCGAGACCTCCCGCTCGGTACTCGAGGGGATCGACGTCTCGCTCGCGAAGAAGGTGGCGAAGCAGGTCCTGAGCGGCCAGGAGGCCGAGGCGATCCGCGAACGCATCTCCGCGACGGTCGCCTTCGAGGACCTGGCCGGCTGCGACCTGATCATCGAATCGGTGGTCGAGGACGCCGAGGTGAAGCACCGCGTCTTCGCCGAGCTCGACCGGGTCATGGCGCCGGACACGGTGCTGGCGACCAACACCTCCACCCTCTCGGTCACCGAGCTCGCCCTGGCCATCTCGCACCCCGAGCGGGTGTGCGGGCTGCACTTCTTCAATCCGGCCGCGCACATGACGCTGGTCGAGGTCGTGCGGCCCCCGTGCGCCAGCGACGCCACCATCGCCGCCGTCACCGACTTCGCGCGGGCCTGCGGCAAGGAGCCGGTCGAGGTGAAGGACCAGGCCGGCTTCATCGTCAACGCGCTGCTCTTCCCCTACCTCAACAACGCGGTTCGCCTGCTCGCCCAGGGCGTCGCCAGCGCCGAGGGGATCGACATCGCCATGAAGGGGGGCTGCGGCTTCCCGATGGGTCCCTTCGCACTGCTCGACCTGGTGGGCCTGGACACCTCGCTCGCGATCCTCGACGAGCTCCACGACGCCTTCGGCGACGAGAACTTCGCCCCGGTTCCGCTGCTGCGCCAGATGGTCGCCGACGGCCAGCTCGGGCGCAAATCGGGTCGCGGGTTCTACGACTACGGTCAGTAGATGAGCGGTTGTCGATCATGACCGAGCGTTCCAAACCGTGGGTGATGCGCACCTACTCCGGGCACTCCAGCGCCGTGAAGTCCAACGAGCTCTACCGCGCCAACCTGGCCAAGGGCCAGACCGGTCTCTCGATCGCCTTCGACCTGCCGACCCAGACGGGCTACGACCCCGACGCGCCGGCGGCCGCCGGCGAGGTCGGCAAGGTCGGCGTGCCGGTGGCGCACCTGGGCCACATGCGCCAACTGCTCGACGGGATCCCGCTCGAGGAGATGAACACCTCGATGACCATCAACGCCACCGCCGCGTGGCTGTGGGGTCTCTACATCGCCCTGGCCGACGAACGGGGCGTGGACGTGGGCCAACTCTCGGGCACCACCCAGAACGACATCGTCAAGGAGTACCTCAGCCGCGGCACGTACATCTTCGCGCCCGAACCCTCCAAGCGGCTCATCGTGGACATGATCGCCTACGCCATCAACCACGTGCCCAAGTGGAACCCGATCAACGTCTGCAGCTACCACCTCCAAGAGGCCGGGGCGACCCCCGTCCAGGAGATCGCGTACGCGCTGGCCACCGCGATCGACGTGCTCGACGCGGTGCGCGACTCGGGCAAGGTCGAGCCGAGCCAGATGCCGAGCGTGGTGGGGCGGATCTCGTTCTTCGTCAACGGCGGCGTGCGCTTCATCGAGGAGATCGCCAAGCTGCGGGCCCTCACCGCGATGTGGGACGTGATCTGTCGCACCCGCTACCACGTCGACGACCCGTCGCTGCGGCGTTTCCGCTACGGCGTGCAGGTCAACTCCCTCGGCCTGACCGAGCAGCAGCCGGAGAACAACGTGTCGCGCATCGTGCTCGAGATGCTCGGCGTGACCCTCTCGGCCGACGCGCGGGCCCGCTCCATCCAGCTGCCCGCGTGGAACGAGGCGCTCGGCTTGCCCCGGCCCTGGGACCAGCAGTGGAGCCTGCGCATGCAGCAGGTGCTGGCCTTCGAGAGCGACCTGCTCGAGTACCCCGACATCTTCGCCGGCTCCCAGGTGATGGAGGCCAAGGTCCGCGAGCTCACGGCGGCCGCCCAGGACGAGCTCGATGACGTTCTGCGCCTCGGCGGGGCCTTCGAGGCCGTCGAGGAGCTCAAGAGCCGCCTGGTCGCGAGCCAGGCCCTGCGCGTCGCGCGCATCGAGTCGGGCGAGCAGGTCGTGGTCGGCGTCAACCGCTTCACCGAGACGGCGCAGTCGCCGCTCACCAGCGACGTCACCCTCGAGTCGGTGATGAGCGTCGACCCCGCCTTCGAGCAGGCCCTGATCGAGGAGGTGCGCACGTGGCGCGCCCAGCGCGACGCAGCGGCCGTGCAGGCGGCACTGAGCGAGCTGACCCGCGTGGCCTCGAGCTCCGCGCCCGGTGACAACATCATGATCCCCACCATCGAGCTGGCCAAAGCCGGCGGCACGACCGGCGAGTGGGCGAACGCGCTGCGCGCGGTCTTTGGCGAGTACCGCGCGCCCACCGGCGTGCACGCCGGGGTCGCCCCACGGGGCCTCCAGTTCGTCGCCCTCGTCGAGCGCTCGCGGGCGCTGACCGCCCGGCGCGGCACGCCGCCCAAGATCCTGGTCGCCAAGCCCGGCCTCGACGGTCACAGCAACGGCGCGGAGCAGATCGCCGTGGCCGCGCGCGACGCCGGTTTCGAGGTGGTCTACCAGGGCATCCGGCTCTCCCCCGCGGAGATCGTGGCCGCGGCGCGCGACGAGGACGTGGACATCGTGGGCATCTCGATCCTCTCGGGCTCGCACCTCGAACTGGTACCGCGCGTGCTCGAGGGCCTACGCGAGGCGGGGGTCGAGGCCCAAGTGATCGTGGGGGGCATCGTGCCCGACGCCGACGCGGCCACGCTGCGCGACGCCGGCGTCGTGGCCATCTACACGCCCAAGGACTTCTCGCTCGCGGCCATCATGGACGACCTGCTGGGACTGGTGGAGGCTAGGTAGACCTCACCGGGCGGCGCATCGAATAGGGCCCGCTGTTGAACCACCGTCCCGAGAAGCGCCAGGTCGGCGCGGTGTCGACGGGGACGACCTGCTGGGACAGCAGCAGTTCCTCGACCGCGGCGAGCACGGCGGCCGTCTCCTCGGGCGAGGGCTGGGGCCGCGGGGGCAGGGCGTAGCTCACAGCGGCACGTTGCCGTGCTTGCGCTTGGGCAGTTCCTCGCGCTTGCTGCGCAGCAGGTCGAGCGAGCGGCTGATGATGCTGCGCGTCTCGGCCGGGTCGATGACGTCGTCGATGAAGCCCCGCTCCGCCGCGATGTAGGGCGTGGCGTAACGCTCCTCGTAGTCCTCGACCAATTCGCGACGCAACTGCGCGGGGTCGTCGGCTTCGGCGATGTCGCGGCGGTGCACGATGCCCACGGCGCCCGAGGCGCCCATCACGGCCAGCTCGGCCGTCGGCCAGGCGTAGGCGAAATCGGCGCCGATCGACTTCGAGTTCATGACGACGTACGCGCCGCCGTAGGCCTTGCGGGTGATGACCGAGATCCGCGGGACCGTCGCCTCGCAGAAGGCGTAGAGCAGCTTCGCCCCGTGGCGGATGATGCCGCCGTACTCCTGGTCCACGCCGGGCATGAAGCCGGGCACGTCGACGAAGGTCACGATGGGGATGTTGAAGGCGTCGCAGGTGCGCACGAAGCGGGCCGCCTTCTCGCTCGACGCGATGTCCAAGACGCCGGCGAGGATCTGGGGCTGGTTCGACACGAGGCCGATGGTGTGGCCGTCGACGCGCGCGAACCCGCAGGTCACCTGCTGGGCGAAGGTGGCGTGCACCTCCATGTAGTCCCCGCCGTCAACGATCGAGGTGATGACCTTCTTCATGTCGTAGGGCTGGTTGGGCGAGAGGGGCAGGAGCTCGCGCAGGTCCTCGCAGAGCCGGTCGGCCGGGTCGCCGGTCAGGATGCGCGGCGCCTCCTCCATGTTGTTCGAGGGCAGGAACGACATGAGGTAACGGACCTCGTCGAGCACGCTCTTCTCGTCGGGCAGCACGAAGTGGGCCACGCCGGACTTGGTCGCGTGGGTCAAGGCCCCACCGAGCTCCTCGAGGGTCACGTCCTCGCCGGTGACGGTCTTGACGACGTCGGGGCCGGTGATGAACATGTGGCTGGTGTCCTTGACCATGAAGATGAAGTCGGTCAGGGCCGGCGAGTAGACGGCACCCCCGGCGCACGGGCCGAGGATCACCGAGATCTGGGGCACGACGCCTGAGGCCTTGGCGTTGCGGCGAAAGATCCCGCCGTAGGCGTTGAGGCCGGCGACGCCCTCTTGGATGCGCGCGCCGGCGCCGTCGTTGAGCCCGATGATCGGCAGTCCCATCGACATCGCCAGGTCCATGATCTTGTGGATCTTCTCGCCGTGGGTCTCGCCGAGGGCGCCGCCGAAGACCGTGAAGTCCTGGGAGTAGACGCAGACCTTACGGCCGTCGATCTTGCCGTAACCGGTGATCACGCCGTCGGTGTAGGGGCGCGAATCCTCCAGGCCCATGCCCGAGGCGTAGTGGCGATTCAGCATGTCCAGTTCCTGGAAGGAGTCCTCGTCGAGCAGGTAGAGGAGCCGTTCGCGGGCCGTCATCTTGCCCCCGGCCTGGTGACGCTCGATGGCGACCTTGCCGCCGGCGTTGCGGGCCTCCTCCTTGCGCGACTCGAGCTCGGCGAGTCGTTGCGCCATGGTGTGCTCCATAGGGGCCCAGGCTACCCAACCTGCGACGCGGCGTCATCGAGCGACGGACCGCGCCGACCGTGGCAGGTCAATCGCGCACGATCACCACCGTTACCCCGAAGTAGCGCTCGCCCGTGACACCGTCTTTCTTACGACGGAACTTCCACCAGTTCGATCAAGGTGCCGAACGACGCGTGGGGATGCACGAAGGCGACCGTCGTGCCGCGCGAGCCCGGCCGCGGGACCTCGTCGATGACCCGGGCGCCCGTGGCCTTCACCGCGTCGAGGGCCACGGCGCAGTCGTCGACGCGGTAGGCCACGTGGTGCAGGCCCTCGCCCCGCGCGGCCAGGAACTTGGCGACCGGCGAGTCGTCGCGGGTCGGCGTGAGCAGTTGGATGTACGAGTCGGCCACCCGAATCAGGGCCTCTTCGACCCCGTCCGTGGCCACGACCTCGCGGTGCTCCACCGCGGCGTCGAACACCTCGAGGTACCAGGCGACGGCCGCCTCGATGTCGCGCACCGCGATCGCGACGTGGTCGATCTCGGTCAGCTCCATCAGTGGGCCTGGTCGTGTCGGCGAAAGATCGTGAGCCGATCCTCGCCGACCTTCGCGCGCAGCTCGGGATTGGTCACGCCAAGACCCTCGCGCGGGGCCGCACACAGGATGGCGATCTTGCCCTCGTGACGGTTGTGGTGCACCTCGAAGGCGGCCTCGCCGGTCTCTTCGAGGGGGAAGACGGCCGAGAGGGGCGGCACGACCTTGCCGTCGATGATCGTCTGGTTGGCCGCCCACGATTCGCGGTAGTTCGCGAAGTGCGAGCCCTT
The DNA here is from genome assembly GCA_050010495.1 of Acidimicrobiales bacterium. Lineage (GTDB taxonomy): Bacteria > Actinomycetota > Acidimicrobiia > Acidimicrobiales > RAAP-2 > RAAP-2. Next base: position 7,787 of record JBEKKW010000025.1, on the reverse strand, counting down.
GATGGTCTTGAGCTTCATCCACAGGTGGCGGTTGTCGAACTCGACCATGTGTCCGCTCGTCGCCGCGCACGTCACGATCGTGCCGGCTCGCTTCGCGACGAAGACGCTGGCGCCCATGGTGGCCCGCCCGGGGTGCTCGAAGACGACGTCGGGGTCGTCGCCGACCAGGGCGCGGATGTCCTTGCCCAGGCGGCGCCATTCCGTCTCGTCCTGGGTGTGCTCGTCCTTCCAGAACTGGTAGTTCTTCTCGGCCCGGTTGATCACGTGCTCGCAGCCGAGCTCGCGCAGGGTCTCGACCTTGTCCTCGCTCGAGACGACCCCGATCGGGATGGCCCCGGAGTTGAGCACGTGCTGGACCGCGAACGACCCGATCCCGCCCGACGCGCCCCAGATCAGCACCCGGTCGCCCTGGGTGACCCTCGCGCCGTTGGACGAGACCAGCATCCGATAGGCCGTCGAGTTGCACAGGGCGTTGACGGCCGCCTCCTCCCACGTCAAGTGGGTCGGCTTGGGCATCAGCTGGTTGGCCTTCACCACGGCGATGTCGGCCAGACCGCCGAAGTTGGTCTCGAAGCCCCAGATGCGCTGGTTGTTCGCGAGCATGGAGTCGTCGTGGCTGGACGGGTCCTGGTCGTCCACGTGGTTGCAGTGCACCGTGACCTCGTCACCGACCTTCCAGTTGCGCACCGCCGACCCGACGCGCACCACGACGCCGGCGGCGTCGGAGCCCACGACGTGGTAGTCGAGCGCGTGGCGCTGGCCCCAGACGGACTCCTTGGCCAGGCGGTCGAGGAAGTCGAAGGTGGGCAGGGGCTCGAAGATGCTCGTCCACACGGTGTTGAAATTGATCGACGAGGCCATCACGACGATCAACACCTCCGCGGAGGCCAGTTCGGGCAGGGCCACCTCGCCGACGTGCAGGCTCCGGCGCGGGTCCTTCTCCTTGCTGGCCAGGCCGTCGAACATGTGCTGCTCGTCGCGGCGCACGTACGCCGCCCGGAATGTCGCCGGCAGTGCGGTGGCCTCGAGCGCCTCGCCCGACGCGCCGGCGCGCACGGCGTCGATAATTTCACTCATTCGGAGAGGTTAGTTGGAGTTGTCCGGGGCCAAAATCGCGGCGATGCAAATCGTGTGCAACGTGCGCCCTGAAGTGGGCCGGGCGAGAGGGTCTATCGTGACCAATAGATTTGCATACCAATTCTTAGGAGTCCCCATGTCTCGAAGTGTCATCGTCGCCGGCAATCGCACGGCAATCGGAAAGCTCTCCGGCGCCTTCGCCACCCTCAGCGCGCAGGACCTCGGCGGCGCGGCCATCCGGGCCGTGCTCGAACGCACCGGGGTCGATCCCGCGTCGATCGACGCCGTGCTGATGGGTCAGGTCATCCAGGCCGGCCAGGGACAGATCACCGCGCGCCAGGCGGCGGTCAAGGCCGGCGTCCCCATGACCGTAAACGCGACGACGGTCAACAAGGTCTGCCTCTCGGGCCTGCAGACGATCTACCTCGCCGACCTCATGATCCGCGCCGGCGAGGCCGACGTCGTCATCGCGGGAGGGATGGAGTCGATGACCAACGCGCCCTACCTCCTGCCCGGGGCGCGCGCGGGCTATCGCATCGGTGACCAGACGGTCGTCGACTCGATGATGTTCGACGCCCTGACCTGCGCCTTCGACCAGTGCGCGATGGGGCTGTCGACCGAGCGCTACAACGCCGGGCGCATCACGCGCGCGCGCCAGGACGAGTTCTCCGCGCGCAGCCACCAGTTGGCCGCGGCGGCCATCGCCTCGGGCAAGTTCGCCGAGGAGATCGTCGCCGTCGCGGTCCCCCAGCGCAAGGGCGACCCGGTGATGGTCGAGACCGACGAAGGGGTCCGGGGCGAGACGACGGCCGAGTCGCTGGCCAAGTTGCGCGGGGCCTTCGAGAAGGACGGCACCATCACCGCGGGCAACGCCTCGCAGATCTCCGACGGCGCGGCCGCCGTGCTGGTGATGTCCGTCGAGCGGGCCGAGCAGCTCGGCCTCAGCCCGATCGGCGAACTGATCGGCTACGGCCAGGTCGCCGGTCCCGACGCGTCGCTGCTCACCCAGCCCTCGCGAGCGATCGCCCAAGCCGCGAAGAAGGCCGGCCTCGACGTCAAGGGCCTCGACCTCTACGAGATAAACGAGGCCTTCGCCGCCGTGGGCCTGGCGTCGGTCGACGACCTCGACATCGACGAGGAGAAGGTCAACGTCAACGGCGGCGCGATCGCGCTCGGGCACCCCGTCGGCATGTCGGGGACCCGCATCGCGCTCAGTGCGCTGTTGGAACTGCGCCGCCGCGGCGGCGGAGTGGCGGCGGTGGCCCTGTGCGGCGGCGGCGGCCAGGGCGACGCGGCGATACTTCGCTCGCTCTAGTCCGGGATGAAGCTCGCCACCACGTCGTAGGGCCCCGCGTGGATCACACCGTCACCGGGCAGCGCCAGCACGTAGACCCCGCCGAGGGGATAGTTTCGCTCGAGCGAGTCCGGTAACTCGCTCGCGAGCAGTTCGACCAGTTCGTGCACCGAGGGATTGTGCGCGACGACCATGAGCGACGTCGTGAGCGGATCCATGGCCACCAGGGCGTCCAGGAGGTCCTCGCCGCTCACGTGGTGCAGCCCGTTGTAGATCGACGACTGGAACTCGAACGCCGTCGCGAACCCCGTACCGTCGAAGGCCCGCCGGAACGTCTCGCGCGTGCGCGCGGCGCTGCTCACGAGCGCGGTGACCGGACCGTAACGTCCGAGGGCCTCAGGGTCGATCGCCCACTCGCGCAGCTGCTTGCACTCGCGGCGGCCCCGGCCGCTCAGGGTGCGGTGAAAGTCCGACTCGCCGGGGCCCGCGGGCGACGATTTCGTGTGGCGGACCACGATGAGGTAGCGCACCCCACCAGTCTGTCCGATGTGGCGACCGCGGCCGACGTGATGGTTTAGCGTTGCAGCGTGCACGCGACGCTGTCGTACTTCCAGGCCGTCGTGATGGGACTCGTGCAGGGCGTCACCGAGCTCTTCCCCGTCTCGAGCCTCGGCCACGGCGTCCTGGTGCCGGCCCTGCTCGGTTGGCACAACCTGGTGAGCAGCCAGTCCCAGGCGCAGTCGTTCTTCCTGGTCTTCCTGGTCGGCCTGCACGTCGGCACGGCGCTCGCCCTGATCCTCTTCTATCGACGGACCTGGTCCGACCTCTTCGCCGGCTTGGCGCGCCAGCTCTCGCGCTCGCGCGCCGAGGGCCTCAACTCGCTCTGGCGCCTGAACCATCCCGACGTCGACCCCGCCTACCGCCTGCTCGCCCTGGTGGCGATCGGCAGCGTGCCGGTGTGCCTGGCGGGGCTGGCCCTGGATAAGGTGCTGCGAGAGCTGTTCGCCAAGCCCCTCGCGGCCGCGATCCTGCTCACGGTGAACGGGGTCATCCTGCTCGTGGGCGAAGGACTTCGCCGCACGCACGGTCGCCACGCGCGCCGGCGCACCCTGGAGACGATGAGCCCGACGGGTGCCCTGGCCATCGGGTCGTCGCAGATCCTGGCCCTGTTCGCCGGCATCTCGCGCAGCGGCGTGACCATGGTCTCGGGTCTCGTGGGCGAGCTCGACCACGAGGGGGCGGCCAACTTCGCCTTCCTACTGGCGACGCCCGTGATCCTCGTCGCCGGCCTGTACAAGCTGCCCTCGCTGATGGGCCACCTCGGCGACGGCGTGCGGCTGCAGACCCTGGTCGGCGCCCTGTGCGCGATGCTCAGCGCCTACCTGTCGGTGCGCTTCCTGACCAGATGGTTCACGACCAGGACGCTGCGTCCCTTCGCGCTCTACTGCCTGCTCGCGGGCCTCGCCTGCGTCATCCGCTTCGCTTAGTCGTGCAGGACGTGGCGGCCCTCGATGGCTCGCCCGAGGGTCAGGTCGTCGGCGAACTCCAGGTCACCGCCGACGGGTAGCCCGCTGGCCGGCTGGGAGACCACCAGGCCCGGCATCGCGAGCAGTCGGCTCAAGTACATCGCGGTGGCGTCGCCCTCGACGTTGGAGTTGAAGCAGAGGATGACCTCGGTGACCGGCTCGTGGAGCCGCTGGACGAGCTCCTGGATGCGCAGTCGCTCGGGCGTCACGCCCTCGAGTGGGCTCAGCACGCCGTGCAGCACGTGGTAGGTCCCGTGAAAGGCCCCCGACCGCTCGACCGCGACCACGTCCGGCGGGTTCTCCACTACGCAGATCACGCTCTGGTCGCGCCGGCTGTCGGCGCAGATGACGCACAGCCCGCCGGTCTCGGCGATGTTGCAGCACCGCTCGCAGAATGAGAGCTTGGTCTTCATCTCGTCGAGTGACTGCGCAAGTCGCGCGACGTCCTCGTTGGGTTGGCGCATCAGCCAGAAGGCGATCCGCTGGGCCGACTTGGGGCCGACGCCGGGGAAGCGACCGAGTTCGTCGACCACGGCCTGTAGCGGCGGCGGGTAGCTCACGACACCTCCTCGGCCCCGGGGAACATCTCGTTGATGAGGTGATCGGCGACCGAGTCGACGACGATGCCCGGCCCGTCCGTACCGTCAACCTCGTCGTCGCCGGGTCCATCGGGGGTGGATTGGATCGGGTGCGCGGCCGGGGCCAACGACGAGTCGACGACCCACTCGATCTGCAGGGGCACCTTGAACTCGTGGTCCATGGCACTGCGCAGGCCCGGCGCGATGTACTCGGTGTCGTGGCGCAACTCCTCGTTGGGCAGCGAGATCGTCACGCGATGGCCCTCGAGTGAGCGCACCCGCGCGTCCTTGAGCAGCAGCTGCGCCGAGCGCGGCGTGCGCGGCACGACGCGCTTCTCGAATCGATCGCGCAGGTCCTCGAGCGTCGGCACCTTTCCCGTGGTCGCTGGCGGGTCCGATCGGGCCGTCGCCGGGGACCGCTCCTCGGCCGCCACGGCCACCACGGGCACCGTCTCGCCGATCGGTCGCAGCGCCGGCGCTGGCGCGGGAGCCGGTGCCGAGGCGACGCGCAGACCCTCTCGCTCGATCTTCGTGAGCCGCTCGTCGAGGGACTCGATTGAGCTGTCGAGTTCGGGCCTGATGAGGCGCACCAACGCGACCTCGAGCATCACGATCTTCTCCGGGGCACTCTTCATCTCGCGCATTGCTTGCCCAAAGGTCTCGAGGATTCGCACCGTCCGGGGAAGTCCGAGTTGCGTGCCCCACCCGAGGAGCCGCTGGCGATCGCCCTCGACGGCGTCGGCCACCTCCGGCGCGACCTGGAGCAGGAAGACCTGACGGACCTCGCCGGCGAAGCTCTCGGCCAGTTGCTCGGGGTCCCAGCCCTGTGCGCCGAGCAACGCCAGCTCACGCAGCGCCGCGACGGCGTCCAGCTCGACCAGGGCGCGCAACAGCCCGTCGAATTCGGGCTGCACCTCGCTCACCGAACCGGTCGCGATGAGTTGGTCGAGGGCGCTCAGCGCGTCACGGGCCGAACCTCGGCCCAGGCGCACGGCCGCTTCGATCAGTGCGTCGTCGGCCGCCAGGCCGGCCGCGCCACGCACGTCCTGCAACAACGAGCTGAGCGTCTCGCCAGTGATGAGGCGGAACTCCAGGTGTTGGGTGCGCGAGCGGATCGTCGGCATGACCTTGTGGGGCTCGGTGGTCGCCAGGACGAAGACCACGTGCTGGGGCGGCTCCTCCAGCGTCTTGAGCAGGGCGGCCGACGCGGCCTTGGACAGCTGGTGGACCTCGTCGACGATGTAGACCTTCCAGCTGCCGGGCGTGCCGTGCCAGGCGCCGGCCGTGATCTCACGGATGTCGTCGACCCCGTTGTTGGACGCCGCGTCAAGCTCGACCACGTCGAGCGACGAGCCCCGCGTGATGGCCGCGCAGCTGGCGCACTCGTCGCAGGCGTCGCCGTCCTTGGGATTCTCACAGTTGAGGGCCTTGGCCAGGATGCGGGCCGTCGTCGTCTTGCCGGTGCCGCGGGGGCCGGAGAAGAGGTAGGCGTGCACGACGCGATCGTTCTTGACCGCCCCCTGCAGAGCGCGCACGACGTGATCCTGACCCCGAAGTTCGCAGAATCGGCCTGGACGGAAGCGGCGATAGAGCGCCGTCACCCCGTCGATCGACGTGGGTGTGGGGGACGCGTCAGCCATCTGTTCATGCTAACGGTGCGCTGTATGACGCCGAGGTCCAAAGCGGTGGTCAGGCGATCCGTGGCACCCAACTCAATTCGCTGAGAGCTGCTGGCTTCCACCCCTGACTCGATTCACGAACGGTCGTCGCACGGGACCCGACCACCGCTGTGGACCTCGGCCCAAAAAGGCTACCGCGCCGGCCCGCGAGCGGGCTCGGGTAGCCTTGCGAGCCGGTATTCATTTCCCATTGTGGATGCCGACGCCTGGAGGAGTGCGAGAGCGGCCGAATCGGCACGATTGGAAATCGTGTGAGGGGAAACCTTCCGTGGGTTCAAATCCCACCTCCTCCGCCACAAGAGCCGCAACAGTCGTCGCCTCATCAAGAGGCCGGCGATTCGATGGATTTCCAACCAACGGTTCCGGAATCCCCTCTCGGGCTCGAAGGGTCAGCCCATCGTGAATGAGTGACGTATTGCAAGCCCGCAAGGCAGCGCGGACTGTCCTGTTAACGGACGCCACCCACCTCATAGGCCCTCGCAAGACGCTCGCGGCACTCCTGCATCCAACGATCGCAGTCATCCACCCGCCACGGGAGCACGTCGAAGCGTTTGCCAGACACCAACGTCATGAACGTCCTCGAGCGACACCCATGTCCTTAGGCACTCAAACCAAGCCGGTCTCCGCCTCAAAACCCTCGGATCTCGGTATATAGTTCGCAAATTGGCATCGAGTGGTGCAGCAAGAATCACCGGATTCGAGGGAGGCATTCGATGATTGGTGGCCATGGAATGCGAGGAAGGACTGCCCACGTCGCGACCCACATCCTCGTTTTGGTCACGGCGTTGTCGTCCCTCCTCTCCGTCGTGCTCGAAGACGCGGCACACGCCTCGACGGCAGCGATATCTGAGGCATCGACTTTCCCGGTCAACGCCGAAGCCCTTGGGGGGACGACACTGTCGGTGAATCCCCAGAAAGTCGGAGACCTCGTCATCTTCGAATCGCAGATCCACTCGCAAAGCATCACGGTCACGGCGGTCACGTGCCCCGAGACTGGAACGTGGCAGCTCGCGGAACGATACCGCGACACCGTCAATGGAGTAATTACCGAAGAGATCTGGTGGGCGGTAGCCACTTCCACGGGGCCCACTGAGATCACCGCCACCTACTCAAGCAGTGTCGCCGCTCTAAGCCCTGGACTGGTGAGCGACTCCTTCACGTCGGCGAGCCCGTCAACCTGGAGCTTCGTTTCGGGCGGCGGCGCAGCGGCGACGAATACCACGGTGATTGCGTTCCCCAGCGTTACCAGCGGCGCGACCGCCGACCAGGTGTACTGGGCCTACGGGGAATCGACCGAAACCGCATTGGTGGGCAGCACTCCCGGCTTCACCTATTCGACCACTGCCGCAGGCAATCTCGTCACGTCCGACGACGATCTCGCCCCGAACACCAGCTACTCCCCCACGGCGAGTGAGACGCCTGTGAGCAACAACACCTCCAGTGCCGCAATCTTCGCCGCCACGCCCCTAGCCAACCAATACACCGTGACCTTCAACGGCAACGGCTCGACCGGCGGATCGATGGCCAACGAGACCGCCAGCGTGGCGACGGCCCTCACCGCCAACGCCTTCACCAGGACCGGGTACACCTTCGCCGGCTGGAACACCGCCGCCAACGGCACGGGCACCGCCTA
>JBEKKW010000024.1:0-26053 GCA_050010495.1 Acidimicrobiales bacterium | reverse complement strand
GACCGCGATCCGCACCTGGGCTACCTGGCCGCGACGGGCCGAAGGACCATGTGTCCTACGGCGGTGTTGGACGCGGGCACGTGGTAGAAGCGATGCAGCAACTCCACCGCGTCGCCGAGCGCGCCGCGCATGATGAGCCACATCACCAGTTCAATGCCCTCCGAGCCCGTTTCGCGCAAGTATTCGATGTGCGGGATCTTGCGCAGGTCATCGGGATTGTCGACCATATTGTCGAGAAATGCGTTGTCGAAGACTTGATTGATGAGCCCCGCGCGCGGGCCCTGCAGCTGGTGGCTCATGCCGCCCGTGCCCCATACTTGGACGTTGAGATCCTCGCCGTAGCTCGCGACAGCGCGTCGTATGGCTTGGCCCAGCTTGTAACACCGTTCTCCGGTGGGTGGCGGAAATTGAATGACGTTGACCGCAATCGGCACGACCTTGACGGGCCAGGCGTCGGGCTGGCCGAACATGAGCGACATTGGCACCGTCAGTCCATGGTCAACCGCCATCTTGTTGATGACCGTCATATCAAATTCGTCCAGTATGAGTGATTGCGCGAGATGACAGGCGAGGTCCGCGTGTCCGACCACCACCGGTACGGGGCGTGGACCGAAGCCCTCGTCGGCGATTTCGTATTCGTCGGCGCAGCCGATGGCGAAGGTCGGAATGACCTCCAACGAGAAGGCCGACGCGTGGTCGTTGTAGATGAGCACGATGACGTCGGGGCTTTCGCCGGCCATCCACTGTTTAGACCACTCGTATCCCTCGAAGAGCGGCGCCCAGTACTCGCTGTCCTGCTTGCCCAAGTCGAGAGCCGCGCCGATCGCGGGCACGTGACTCGTCGTGACGCCGGCGGTGATACGCGCCATAACTAGCGTCCCTCTTTGATGGAGCGCAGGCCTTCGGGTGAGCGGCCGCCGTGCAGCATCATCGCGGCGTACTCTTCGACGCTCATGTCGGTCATCGAGGCCGCCGCCGTCTGGAAGCTGATGCCGTCGGAAGAAAATATCTTGGCCAGGAAGTAGATGTTGCCGCCGTTGGCAATCATGGCGTTGTAGTCGCGATCGAGCACCGCCTGCTTCTGGGCCGGTGTGAGCGACCACTCGTCGAGGTAGTCGGACTCGTTGTTTTTGAAGCGCGCTCGATTCTCGGGTTTCATGAGACTCATGCAGAATTGGTTGAGATGAAAACCTTGGTGTGAGCGTTCGGCGGTGAAGACCGTGGTGCCGGGAATGTCGTCCAGTTCAGAGTTGTCGACCATCATTTAACCTTCTTCCCAGTAGAGTCGAGCGGGGTTCTCTACGAGCAATTTACGCTGCAACACCGCGCTCGGCGCGATGCGCGGGATAAGGTCCACAATCTTCCCATCATCAGGCATGTAGCCCTTGAGGTTCGGGTGGGGCCAATCGGTACCCCAGAGCACGCGGTCGGGAAAGCGGTCGACGACCTCTCTCGCGAACGGGACCGCATCGTTGAAGTCCGGTGGACCCGATACCGAATAGCGCTCGGGACAGGTGACCTTGGACCAGAAGTTCTCGTGCTCGCCCATCAATCGTATGAAGCGACCAAATTCTGGTCCGTCGATCGCCTGAGTCACGTCGGGACATCCCATGTGATCCACCACGACGGGAGTCTGAATGGACGTGAAGAAATTCCATCGTTCCGCTAAGTCGGCCGCTTCGAAGTAGACCACCACGTGCCAGCCCATCGGCGCAATCTTGTCGATGATCCGGTGGTAGTACGCATCGGGCTCGGGATCGACGAGTCGGCGAACGTAATTGAACCGGACCGCGCGCACACCGCACGCGTGCATGTCGTTGAGTTCGCCTTGGCTGACGTCGGGCGCGACGGTCGCTACGCCGCGGGCGGCGTCATTGGCCGAGCGCAACACGTCGAGCATGGCCGAATTATCCGAGCCGTGGCAGGTCGCCTGGACCACGACGTTGCGCGAGATGCCGAGCGCGTCGCGCAACGCGAAGAGTTGCTGCTTGCTGGCGTCACACGGTGTGTACTTGCGTTCGGGCGCAAAGGGGAACACGCTGCCGGGTCCGAACACGTGGCAGTGCGCGTCGACGGTGCCTTCGGGTAAATGAAACACGGGCTGGGACGGGTTGGGATCAAATTCCAGCCAGTCGGCATCCATGGTGAAGGTGCTGATCACTAGAGGCCCCGCGACGCCAGTGTGGCTTCCAGGCGCGGATAGACCCGTCGCGCGTTGCGCGAGTAGACCTGCTCGCGCTGGAGGGGCGTGAGGTCAAGCGCGTCGACGAATCGTTTGGTGTCGTCGAAGAAGTTGCCCGTCTCGGGATCGATGCCGCGCACTGCACCCACCATTTCGGACCCGAAGAGGATGTTGTCGATGTTGATCACGTCGAAGAGCAGGTCAACGCCGCGTTGGTGGTACACGCAGGTATCAAAGAACACGTTGTGCATCAGGTGTTCGTCGAGCGGCGGCTTGCCCAACATGTCGGCGAGTCCGCGGTAACGGCCCCAGTGGTAGGGGACTGCGCCGCCCCCGTGGGGAATGACGAATCGAAGCTCGGGAAAGTCGGCGAACAGGTCGCCCTGGAGAAGTTGCATGAAGGCGGTGGTGTCGGCGTTCATGTAATAAGCGCCGGTTGAATGGAAATTGTCGTTGCAACTTGCCGATACGTGGATCATCGCCGGCACGCCGAGCTCAACCATCACCTCGTACATGGGGTACCAGGAGCGGTCCGTAAGCGGTGAACCCGTCCACCATCCGCCAGAGGGATCGGGGTTGAGATTGAGCCCCACGAAGCCCATTTCGACGCAGCGCTGCAGTTCCTTAATCGAACTCTTGATCGACACGCCGGGAAACTGCGGCAGTTGACAGACACCAATGAAGTTATCCGGGAAGAGCGACACCACGCGGCCAATGAGGTCATTGCACGCCCTCGACCACGACGCGCTGACGTGCTCGTTGCCCACGTGCGGCTCCATGGCCGACGCGCGCGGCGAAAAAATCGTCAAGTCAGCGCCCCGTTCACGCAAGAGTCGTAGTTGATTCTTTTCAATGGTGTCAACAATCTCGTCGTCGGAGATGTCGGGGTAGGGTGGGAACGCCGCGTCACTCCCGAAGGCCGCGATTTGCTCCTGGCGCCAGCGGGTGTGCGGCTCCGGGGCGGTCGTGTAGTGGCCGTGGCAGTCAATAATCATCGACCGGCCCATATCGACGATGGGACCAAGACCTCGCCGCGCATGAGGAGCCGTGCGGTGCGCACCAACGCGGCCGACTGAACTAACACGTCGCCGTCCTCAATCGACACGACCAAGGAGACACTGAAGTACCCCGTCGGGTGTTCCACATCTAGCGTGGCACGCGAAGCGTCAGTCGTGATGCCGGCGACTTCCTGGGCGACTGAGCCTGGCACCAGACAGGCCGTCGCCACGGAGACGGCGCCCAGTACGCCGATCGCTTCGTGGACCCGGTGGGGAATGAATGTCCTGGTCGCGATGACGCCGCCATTCTTGGCCGGGGCCAGCAGGCTCACCTTGGGCACTGACTTCTTCGTCACATCGCCTAGGTTCATGAGCGGACCCGCGGCTAGACGAAGTTCTTCCACTCTTTGACAGACTTCCTCATTGGCCTCAATGTCGTGTGGTTCCTCATAACCCGTCAGACCCAGGTCGTCGGCCCGCACGCACACCACGGGCATGCCATTGTCGATGCAGGTAACGCGCAGGCCATTGACGATGTCGATGGCGTGGTTGGTCGGAAGCAGCGACCCGCTCGTTGATCCGGCGATGTCAAGAAATTCAATCGGGATGGACGAACTGGTGCCCGGAACCCCGTCAATGTGCGCGTCGCCCTCGTAGCGCACGGCGCCACCGGGTGTCGCAATGTGCGCAACCGCAAGGCTCTGGGTGTTCTCCATCCAGATACGGACCTCGCTCGTAGTCTCACCCGCATCGAGCAATCCCTCTTCGAGCGCAAAGGGTCCGACTCCGGCGAGCAAGTTGCCGCAATTCTGATTGTCGGACACTTCCGCTCGGTCGGGCCAGATTTGCAAGAAGAGATAGTCAACGTCCGCGTCGTCGCGTAACGACTTCTTGATTACCGCCACCTTGGAGGTGAGCGGGTGCCCTCCGCCCATTCCGTCGATCTCACGCACGTCGGGTGCACCCATGGCTGCAAGCAAGACCTTGTCACGAGTCGCAATGTCGTTGGGTAGGTCGCCCGCGTGAAAATACAGGCCCTTCGAAGTCCCACCGCGAAAAACCAGGCAGCGGATAGGTGTCTGCGACGTCATTGCGGCGACTCATCGAGGTAGATGAGGCCCCGCTGAGTGAGCCGCTCGCGCATCTCGTAGATGTCGAGTCCCAATGTGCCCGACGCCAGCTTGGCTCGCGTCTCCTGCTCGTGGTCTTCGCGCGACTGGCTCGAGGCCCGCACCCTCTGCGCATCTTCACGTCGTACGACGACGACCCCGTCGTCGTCGGCGATGATGACATCGCCCGGGCGTACATGGGCGTCGGCACAAACGATCGGTGTCTGGACATTACCCGGTGTCTCCTTGACGGTTCCCTGAGCGCTGATGGTCTTAGACCATACGGGGAAGCCCATGGCCGTCAACTCGGCAACGTCGCGTACGCCGGCGTCAATGATGAGACCGCGCACGCCGTGGGCGATGAGGCTGGTGGCGAGTAATTCACCGAAGTACCCGTCGTCACAGGGACTCGTGGGCGTCACGACCAAGATGTCACCGGGTTGGGCCTGCTCGACCGCGACGTGGATGGACCAGTTATCACCGGGTGCCACTTCGCAGGTGAGCGCGTTGCCGGCCACGCGAACCGGACGATAGATCGGCCGCAGCCGCGAAGAGAGCAGACCAATTCGTCCCTGCGCTTCGTGGATCGTCGCGACGCCAAAGTGGCTCAGTGCGTCGACCACGTCCATATCGGTGCGCACGACGTTGCGCACGACTATCGCCATGAAATCCTCCGAGAAGCTCTAGACGTCGTGATGATGTGCTCCATGATGTAGCGGTGCAATAGTTTTAATTAACTGAACAGTACACTATAGGTTTAAGGGCGCCGGGGTTTCTGCAGATAATTGCACCGACTGTCACGTTAGAAGAGGGAGCGCGGTGAAGGAGCTTCACACCCGGGTGGTGATCGTCGGCGCCGGTCCGGCCGGGCTGCTGTTGGGTCACTTGCTCACTCGCGACGGCATCGACAACGTCATCCTCGAACGTCGCAGTCGCGAGTACGTAGAAAAGCGCGTGCGCGCCGGCGTCATTGAATATGGCATCGCGAATTTCCTGGAAGAGGCCGGTGCGGGCACCCGGCTGCGCCGCGAGGGTCTCGTGCACCACGGCCTCGAGATCCGATTCGCGCGGTCGTCGTATCGCATTGCCCTGAGTGATCTCGCGTCGGGCAAGACCATCACGGTCTATGGACAACAAGAGGTAGTGAAGGACCTGGTGGCGTTACGGCTGTCCGCGGGCGCCCAGCTGTTATTCGAAACGGAGGTCAAATTTATTGGTGGGCTCACCGACGACGTCGCGGTCGTGGATGCCCAGGGCCAGGACGGCCCGGTGCGACTGACGTGTGACTACGTCGCTGGTTGCGATGGCAGCTTTGGCGTCGCCAATCGTTCAATGCCCTCGTCGGTAGTGCGCCGCCACGAGCGGACTTATCCATTCTCCTGGCTCGGCATCCTGGCCGAGGCGCCGCCCACGACGGATGAGCTCATCTACTGTCGCCACGAACGAGGCTTCGCGCTCTATTCCATGCGCTCGCCAACGCTGAGTCGCCTCTATCTGGGGGTGCGTCCCGAAGAAAAGCTGGACGAATGGTCCGATGAGCGAATCTGGGACGAACTGGAGGTTCGACTCGCGACCCACGAGGCACCCGCGATCAATCAGGGCCTCATCCTCGAGCGCGGCATCACTGCTATGCGCAGCGTGGTCATCGAGCCGATGCGCTTCGGTCGGCTGCTGCTCGCCGGAGACGCGGCGCACATCGTGCCGCCAACGGGTGCCAAAGGTATGAATCTGGCGCTCGCCGATGTTCGAGTGCTGTCGCTCGCGCTTCGCGAGAAACTTCTACACGACGAAGAGAGATTACTTGACGCCTACTCCGCGACGTGCCTCGAACGGGTGTGGCGGGCCGAGGAGTTCTCCAATTACATGACCCAGATGCTGCACCCCACGTATCTTGATGAATTCGAAAATGGCGTGCAATCGGCCCGCCTGCGCCAAGCGGTCTCCTCACTCGAAGCGTCAACGGTGTTGGCGCGTAACTACGTTGACTTAAACAGCCTCTAGAAGGGGTAGATCGCCAAGTCGCTCTGTGCCGTGACCCACTGGGTCTCGGTGTACGCGTCGAGGTTGGCGAGCCCGCCCATTCGCGAACCGTTGCCCGAGCTGCCGGTGCCACCGAAGGGGATGACCGCTTCGTCGGCGACCGTCTGGTCATTTATGTGGATAGCGCCGCTGGTGATGCGACTGGCGAGCTCGAGTGCGCGTAGACCGTCACCGGAGAGGATGCCGAGTGAGAGTCCGTAGGTTGTGGCACTCGCCATGGCTACCGCCTCATCGAGCGACGAATACGAGACCACGGGGGCGACCGGACCAAACACTTCCTCCGCGTACGCGGGTGACGAGGTCGGCACGTTGGTGAGCACCGTTGGACGATAGAAGAGATCCTCGTAGGTTCCGCCCGCGGCCAACGTGGCGCCCTGACTCACGGTGTCGGTGACAATGGAGTGCACGCGGTCGCGCTGGACGGCGTCGATGAGTGGACCGAGCGCTACCTGCCCGCTCGCGGGGTCGCCGACCGGCAGGTGGTTGGCGTGTTCTACGAGCAGGGCCGCGTAGTCGTCGGCGATGCGCGCATCAACGATGTGGCGACCCGTGGTCATGCAGATCTGTCCTTGATGCATGAACGACCCGAAGGCTCCAACCGAGACGGCCTTTTCCAGGTCAACGTCGTCCATGACAATGAGCGCCGAGTTGCCGCCCAGTTCCAGGTGCACGCGCTTGAGATGTTGGGCGCCCAAGGAGCCCACCAGTCGCCCGGCCTTGGTTGAACCAGTAAAGGCAATGACGCGCACGCGCGGATCGACCACCAGCGCCTCGCCGACGTCGGCCCCACCGGGCAGCACGCTCAAGAGCCCTGGGGCCAGCCCGGCCTCTTCGAAGACCCTTGCCAAGAGCACGCCGCCCGACACTGCGGTGCGCGGGTCGGGCTTCAATATGACGGCATTACCCAGGGCGAGCGCCGGGGCCACCGAACGGATGGAAAGAATGAGCGGGAAGTTAAAGGGGGCAATGACGCCCACGACGCCGGCGGGCACGCGCCGAGAAAAACTGAGCCGTGGCAGCGCGCTCTGCAGGATCTCACCCGTGGGATGCGAGGCCAACGCGGCTGCCTCGAAGCATTCCTCGCCGGCCGTCTGGATCTCCAGACCGGCCTTGGGTCCAATGCCACCGGACTCGCGCACGATCCAGTCCGACAATTCCTCGTGGTGATCGAGGAAAAGCTGGCCGGCTCGACGGAGCACCGCACAACGAGCGAGGTAGGGGAGCCGGGCCCATTCCTTTTGGGCCGCCGTGGCCGCTTCGGCCGCTTCGGCCACGTCGGCGACGCTCGCACGTCCGGTACGGCCCAGTTCCTTGCCGGTCGCCGGTTCCAGGACGGGAGCATCACCGGCGCCGCCCGGACGCCAACCGTTGAGCGAAATGTTGCCCTGCCACGACGCCCCATCCAGAAACGACATATGAACCCCCTAGTTCAAAACTTCTTGTTTGCTTATCATAGATTTGGTAGTTTGCGCTTTGGGTGGGGTCGATTAAGGCTTCGTCCGACAAGGATCGCCAGAAAATCGCCACGGATGAGGGAACATGTACCTGCGTGACCAGTGGTATGTCGCGGCGCTTAGCCATGAACTCGAACAGAGACCCCTCTCGCGACAGATCCTCGGCGAGCACATCGCCCTCTTTCGAACTGAGTCAGGTGACGTGGTTGCCCTGGCCGACCAGTGCGCTCATCGTGGATATCCCTTATCGCTCGGCACCGTCGTTGGCGAGGTGTTGGTATGTGGGTATCACGGCTTCACGTACGACTGTGGCGGCACGTGCGTGGCCGTTCCCGGGCAGGACCGCATACCGAGCAAGGCCGACGTGCGCAGTTTCCACGTCATCGAGAAGGGACTCTGGGTGTGGATCTGGATGGGCCGTGGTGAGCCCGACCACCAAAAATTACCGGAAACGCCGTGGTTGCAGGAAAGTGATGAGTGGTCCTCGGTAGCGGGCGTCGCCAAGATCGACGCGCCCTTTCACCTCCTGGTCGACAATTTGCTCGACCTCAGTCACGAGACGTACCTGCACAATGGATCCATTGGGACCCCCGAAGTGGCCACGACCCCCATCGAGGTCGAGGTTGATGACGAGAACCGGGTGGTTCGCGTCTTTCGCCATATGAATGACGTTGAATGCCCGCCGTTCTATTCGCGTACCACCGGCCTGCAGGGCAAGGTCGATCGCTGGCAGGATATCGACTACTTTCCTCCGGGTTACTACTTGCTGCACGCGCGAATCGCACCCGTGAGCCAGCCACCCTTACCCGACGGTAACGATGACCACGCGTTTCACATGAAGATCCTCTACGGGTTGACGCCCTCGACCGAGACGTCGGTCTACGACTTCTGGGCGCTGTCGCGGGATTTCTGCGTGGGCGACGATGAAATTGATCGATTCCTGGAAAAGATGCAGGCCGGGGTGGTCCAGGAAGATGTTGACGCCCTGACCATTTTGCAGCGGCGAAGCGAAGGTACATTGGAGGTCAACGAAGTCAGCATCAAGATTGATCGTGGTGGCCTCGCCGCTCGCCGCATGCTGATGGCGATGTACGACGAGTCCGCCAGGTAGCTGTAGGAGAGCCTCGAATTAAAGGTCTCTCAGGTTTTTTGGAAATTGAAATGCTATGTACGAAATAGTGTGTTAAGAATCAACCATCCATTATTCAGGGGGTCATAGAAATGAGTGAAGAAAAGACCAACGCCGCGAGTTCGGCGGGAATTCCAGGCTGGGGAGGCTTTGAGTTCGGTCGTCGACTGGGACTACAGGCTGCGGCCACTCTCGCCGCGGGTGGCGCCATAGCGTCCTTGGTCGACGTGTCGACGGCCGCCGCAGCGTCAAAGTCCAAAACAATCAAGATCGGATTTGTGTCGCCACGCACGGGATCGCTCTCGGACTTCGCCGGCCCCGATAAGTACGTGCTGTCCCAGGTGCGCGCCGCGAGCCAGTTCGCCAAGGGCATCAAGATCGGTGGCACCACCTACCGGATTGAAATCACCGAAGTGGACACCCAGTCTGACCCCAACGTCGCCGTACAGGTGACCCAGGGTCTGATCAATGGTGGCGCGGACTTGATTCTCACCAGCTCGGCGCCCGAGACCACAATTCCTGTGAGCACCACCTGTGAAGCAGCCCACGTGCCGTGCCTCTCGACCGTCGTGCCGTGGGAAGCGTACTGGGGCGGATTTAGCGACACGTCCATCACCGCGGAGGGTGGTGCCGCGGGTACTGGCCCGACGTACAATGCGACGTTCTTCTTCGGCATCCCGCAGTTCTCCGGGACATTCGTGCCCATGTGGGAACGGGTGCAGAAGGCGACCGGGGCCAATGGCTACGTGGCCGAGATGTTCCCGAACGACGCCGACGGCAACGCGTTCCGCGCGGCCTTCGCCCCGACGGTAGGCGCGATGTTCCCCAATAAGTTCACCTTCGTCGACGGCGGCGCCTACGCGGACCTCTCTACGTCGTACACGACAATGATCGAGACGTTCAAGACGAGTGGACCAAACGGGGGACCGTGCGACCTCTTTGTCAACTGCCCGTTGCCGCCCGACTTCCAGACGTTTTGGACGCAGGCCTCCCAACAGGACTACAACCCGAAATTGGCGACGGTGGCCAAGGTCATGTTGTTCCCGACCGACGCCTACGCGCTCGGTGAGTTGTCGAACAACATAGCGACCGACGCCTGGTTCACGCCGTATTCGCCGTACCGGTCGTCGTTGACCGGTCTCAAGGCCTACGACTTCTGCGCGGCCTTTCAGGTTGCGACCAAGGGCCAATGGGTCCAGTCGATGGGTTCAACCTATGCGCTCTTCGAAATCGCCATCGAGGCGCTGAAGAAGGTCAAGAACCCCCATAACCGCTTGGACCTCGCAGAAGCACTCCAGCACACAAACTATGAAGGCATGGTCGGACCCGTCAACATGCGTTCAACGAGTAGCAATCCCTTGGAGGCGAGCCCGGCACCGGGCATTGGCATCATTGAACCGGTGGGAATTCAGTGGAAGCCGGGTTCAACCGAGTTGGTCGGTCACAAGAAGTGGTCGTGGTCACCGTGGGTCGTGGACAATTCGCTCAACAAGTCCATACCCGTGAACGGCAATCTCGATCCGACCAACGCCTAACGAGGTTATGTGTCGCTGCTTCAACTGGAAGGCGTCTCGAAAAAGTTCGGTCAAGTTGTTGTAGGCCAGGAGATTACCTTCCAGTTGGAAGATGGCGCGGCGGTCGGCATCATTGGACCCAATGGCGCGGGCAAGACGTCGCTCTTTGCGATGATTTCGGGTGACGTGAAACCCGACGCGGGCGAGATTGAGTTTGATGGCCACAACCTGGCGCACCTAAGTCAGGCCGCTCGCGCGCGTTTGGGCATTGGACGCACGTATCAGGTGCCGCGGCCCTTTGAGCACATGACGGTCTTTGAAAACGCTTTGCTGGCAGCTCAGCAGGGCGCACGAACTCGAGGTCAGGCGGCTTACCTGCTGGCCTTTGACTCATTGGAGCGCACGGGTCTGGCCGACCTCGCCAATACCTCAGCCGGCTCACTGGGCCTTATGCATCGCAAGCGTCTGGAGTTGGGGCGCGCGCTGGCGACCCGGCCGCGTATCTTGTTGCTCGACGAGATCGCGGGTGGCCTGACGGACCTTGAAGTCAATGAGCTGACGGACATCATCCGCGGGCTGCGCGACGAGGGGATCGCCGTCTTATGGATTGAGCACGTGGTTCGAGCATTGTTGTCAACGGTTGATCGGCTGCTGTGCCTTTCGAGCGGCGCCATCATTGCGGACGGGGATCCCAAAGAGGTCATGACGTCAGATGCCGTGCGTTCGATATATCTGGGCGGCAAAATCATCAATACGGCGTTGAGCGCATGAGCGAAGCGCTGCTCGACGTGGAAGATCTCACGGTCCACCACGGCCAGCTCTGTGCCGTTGATGGTGTCAGCTTCAAAGTGGACCGGGGCGAGGTGCTCACGATGGTCGGTGCCAACGGGGCCGGAAAGTCAACGCTCCTGCGCACCGTTGCGGGACTGCATCGCCAGACGAGTGGGACCATTCGCTTCCAGGGAGTCAATGTGACCAAATTGGCGCCACAACGCCGTGCCCGCCTGGGCATCGCGCTCGTGCCCGAGGGTCGACGACTGTTCCCGTCGCTCACCTTGGAGGAAAATCTCCAGGTCGGTGCCCACCACGCGGCGAAGGGGACCTTTTCCATCGAGCGCGTCTACGAATTGTTCGATTGGATGCCCGCGCGACGACGCCAGCGGGCGTGGCAGTTCTCCGGCGGTGAACAACAGGCGATCGCCATCGGTCGCGCCCTGGTGGCCAATCCTCACGTGCTGCTGCTCGACGAACTCTCTCTGGGATTGGCGCCCATCGTCATCGAACGCATCTACGCCCTGATTCCCGACATTGTCGCTCAGGGAGTCGGCATTTTATTGGTGGAGCAGGACGTCACACTGGGAGTGGGCGTGGCCAATCGGGTCCACTGCATGCTGGAAGGCAAGACGTCGCTCACCGGCACGCCCGCCGAGCTGACGTCGGCACAAATCGAACGGGCCTACTTTGGCGGCGAAATCAGTACCGCGTCGCCGACCCACGAGAGCCCCGCGTGATCTGGCTCAACGTCGTCATCCAGGGGGTACTGGTCGGTGGGTTCTACGCCCTGTTCGCCTGCGGACTGTCATTGATGTTTGGGGTCATGAGGGTGATCAACCTGGCCCACGGGGACATGGCCGTCGTGGCCGCGTACGTGGCGGTGTTTCTGACTCCGCACGCGCACATACCCGAAGTCTGGGCCTTCGTGGTCGTCGCACCATTGTTTGGTCTGGTTGGTTACGTCGTGCAACGTACTTTGATTCAGAAGAGCATCGATCGAGATCCGTTCACGACCCTGCTCGTCACCTTCGGTCTCTCGGTCATCATTGAGAACCTGCTGCTAGAGATCTACTCGTCCAACGGCCAGATTGTCAACGTGGGAGAGCTCATCGTCAAGTCGTGGCATCCCCAGAGCATCATCTACATTTCCTACGTTTCGCTCGCGGTCTTGGCCGCGGCCGTGGCGGTGCTCGGCATACTGCAGGTATTTCTTTCAAAGAGCGGCACCGGACGACTCATTCGCGCCGTAGCCGACGATCGCGAGGCGGCCCAGTTGAGCGGCACGAACTATCGCCACATCTTTGGCATTGCCGCCGCGATTGCCTTTGCCACCGTGGCGCTCGCGGGAATCTCCTACGGCATGATGACCGAGTTCGCGCCGACATCCGGTGGGATCAACCTGCTCTTTGCCTTTGAGACGGTCGTCATTGGCGGCATCGGATCGTTGTGGGGCACGTTGGTGGGCGGTATTGCCTTGGGTGTCGCCCAACAATTCGGCGCCCACATCAATCCCGAGTATCAGGTGTTGGCCGGCAATATCTTGTTCCTCGTCGTACTCGCAGTTCGCCCCGAGGGACTGTTCGGCAAGAGAACGGCACTGGCGTGAGCATCCTGGCGAACTCGAACGTGGCCGGCGACGGATTATTGCGCGTGCGCCGATCGACGCATTCACCGGTGTACACCCTGGTGGGTTCGTTACTCATTGTGGTGCTTTTAGGCATCGCACCGTGGGTGGTGCCGGCCGAGTGGGCGACGGTGCTGCAGAACTTCTTCATCTTGGTCACCATGGCCACCATGTGGAACCTGCTGGCCGGGTACGCCGGCATGGTCTCGATTGGCCAGCAGGCCTTCGTGGGGCTGGGCGCGTACGCGACGTTGTTCTTTGCCCTTAAGGGCATGAATCCCTTCTACACCATTCCCTTGGCGGCGGTGACGTGCGTGGCCATTGCCTACCCCGTCACGTTCCTACTCTTTCGGCTTCGCGGAGGTTACTTCGCGGTGACGACGTGGGTGGTTGCCTCCACCGCGGGCATCATCATCGTGAACCAGGGTTACCTGGGTGGTGGCACGGGCAAACTGCTGCCCGGCATGCCCGACTTGAGTCCGAATTCGCTGCAGCACCTCGTCTATCTCGTCACGGGCGGCGTAGCCCTCATCGTGGTCGCGGGCACGTATTTCTTGCTGCGAAGCCGTCTGGGCTTGGTACTGGCGTCGATACGCGACAATGAGGTGTCGGCCCGGAGTTCGGGGACCAAGGTGACGTCGGCCCGGCGAACGGTCTTTCTCATCGCGGCCGCCGGCACGGGTGCGGCCGGAGCAGTTTTGGCCCTCAGCCAGACGTACCTGCAGACCGGCAACGAATTCAACCTGCAGTGGGCCGCCGAGATGTTGTTCGTATCGATGATCGGCGGACTGGGAACGATTGAGGGCCCCATTCTGGGGTGCATCATCTTCTTCGCCCTCCAACAGTCCCTCGCCCAACAGGGTGCCTGGTACCTCATCATCTTTGGCTCAGTGGCGGTCGCGGTCGCCATTTGGCAACCTCGCGGACTCTGGGGAGCGTTTCGCGACCGCTTCCACATTGAGTTACTGCCGGTAGGGCATTGGGTGGGTGGGCGCAAGTCCGAAACCATTGATCGGCGCTCGATGCTCGAACGGCTCAACCTCAAGCAGACCAAGAAGCCTTCTTCCTAAAAGCATCGCCCTAGTAGGATTAGTGGATGTCTTCTGCCAAGCCCGCACCCCGTCGCGCCTCCGGGGGCTCTCCGGGCCGCGGTGCGGCCCGCCCGGCCGACAATGGCCGGGCGCCGACGAGCGCTGGCGGCGCGCGGGCGAGAAACGCTGGTGGCCCGCGTCGCGAAGCCCGAGGCGATGGGTCGAGCGCTGAGCCGCGACGGCGTTCCCCCGTCGAACAGCCGAACGCCCGCGGCGGCGCCGCTCGGCGCATCGAACGAAGCGGCTCGGCGAACGGGCGACCATTCAAGACTCGAAGCGAGCGCGACGACGACGATCGAAAGGATCGCACCTCCTCGGGACGCTCGCGCGGCTACGACCGTGGTGCCGGCGAACGGCGCCCCCGTCCGGACGGCGCGGGTAGGCCACCTCGCCCGAAGCCGGGTGGGGCCCGCTCGCCCTACCCGGTGCGCGACGACCGTAGCGGGGCGGAGCAACGTTCCCGGCCAGCGGCCCGCACCGCGCCGCGTCGCGGCGCACGACGGTCCGATCGGCCGTCTGGTGACGGCGAAACGACGCGGTCCGCGGCCCGCACCGCGCCACGTCCCGACGCACGTCCGTCCGATCGGCCGTCACGCGATGGCGTCACGACGCGGCGCCACGGGGCATCGGACCGATCGACAGGACCCCATCGCCGTGGTGACTCGAGGGGATCGGACCGGCGTCCTGGCCCCTCGCGCGCGGGTGGCGACCGGAGCCCACCTTCGAACCGGGCCGCTCGACCGCGGGAACTGAACCCCGAGGAGCTCGAACGTCAACGGGCCAGCAGCTATGGCCAGAAGAAGGGCTGGGGTGGCGTCGCGCGCAAGGGGGCGAGCAGCATCCGCAGTGTCGGTCCGTCGATGCAGGCCACGCCCAGCGCGGGCAAGGCGCCCGAGGCCATGTCGACCTGGGAGCCCGAGACGCGACCGACCCGAGTCGCGGCGCCGGCCAAGGCCAAGGCCCGGGTTGCCTACGCGCTGCCGGGTGATGTCGCCGCCGACGTGCGCAAGGCCTTCATCGGCACCGCCTACATGCGCGAGAAGATGGTCGCCACACTGACGCGCGCGGCGGAGGCCTACGACCGCAGACGATTCGACGAGGCGCTGCGCCTGGGGCGCACGGTCGCCGACGCGACGCCCGGTGTCGCGCCGGTGCGCGAACTGACTGGCCTCGCGGCCTACCGCGCCGAGCGCTGGAGCATGGCCAAGATCCACCTGAAGGCCCACTTCACGATCAGCGGCGATCCCCAGCACCTGCCCCTGGTGATGGACTGCGACCGCGCCAACCACCGCTACCGGGCCGTGGAGAAGGACTTCGCGCAGCTCGAGGCCAGCGAGCCGACGGCCGAGGTCCTGGTCGAGGGGCGCATCGTGATGGCGGCGGCCCTCGCCGACCAGGCCCACTTCACCGAGGCCATCGAACTACTCACGCGCGCGGGCGCGACCAAGAAGCTGCACAATCCCTCCTTTCGCCACGTGCGACTCTGGTACGCGCTCGGTGACGTCTACGACCGCGCCGGCGACGTGGTCTCGGCCCGGGAGCTGTTCGCGCGCGTCGTGCTGGCCGAGCCAGACGCCTACGACGCCCCCGCGCGATTAGCCGAGTTGGGAGCGAGCGCGCCGCGCAAGAATCGCAAGCGACGCACGACGCCCGTGTCGAAGAAGAAGGTCGACTAGGACGCCTGCGCGTCTCTTCGCGGCGCCGGCCGTGCCGCGAAGAGACGCGCAGGTCATCTTGTAGGATTGACCCATGGACATTGCCTCACTGCTCGGCGACGAAGCGTCGTCACTGCTCGACCACACCGCCACGGCCTTCCCGAAGGAGTTGCTCATCCTGCCCGGCCCGGACTACCTCGGCAAGGTCTTCACCCAGAGTGACCGGTCGCCGACGGTGGTGCGTAACCTCGGGTCCGTGGTGCACCACGGACGTCTCGCCGGCACCGGCTACCTGTCGATACTCCCCGTCGACCAGGGGATCGAGCACTCCGCGGCGGCGAGCTTCTCGCCCAACCCGCCCTATTTCGACCCCGCGCACCTGTGCGACCTCGCGATCGAGGCCGGTTGCAACGCAATCGCCTCGACGTTCGGCACGCTGGCCTCGGTGTCGCGACGGTACGTGCACCGGATCCCCTTCATCGTCAAGCTCAACCACAACGACCTCTTGAACTACCCCAACACCTACGACCAGGTGCCTTTCGCCACCGCCCAGCAGGCGGCCGACCTGGGCGCGGTGGGCGTGGGGGCCACGATCTACTTCGGCTCTCCCGAATCGGGCCGCCAGATCCGCGAGATCTCCCAGGCCTTCGCCGAGGCCCACCGCCTGGGCATGTTCACGGTGCTGTGGTGCTACTTGCGCAACCCGGCCTTCAAGACCAAGGAGGTCGACCTCGACCTGAGCGCCGACCTGACGGGTCAGGCCAACCACATCGGCGTCACGATCGGCGCCGACATCATCAAGCAAAAGCAACCCATCAACAACGGTGGCTACAACATCCTGAAATTCGGCAAGACCGACCCCCGGGTCTACTCGGAACTGACGACCGACCATCCCATCGACCTCACGCGCTGGCAGGTCGTCAACTGCTACGCCGGGCGCATCGGGCTGATCAACTCCGGGGGCGAGGCCGGGGGCACCAACGACCTCGCGGGCGCCGTGCGTACCGCGGTGATCAACAAGCGCGCCGGGGGTACGGGACTCATCCTCGGGCGAAAGGCCTTCCAGCGTCCGATCAGCGAAGGAGCGGCCCTGGTCAACGCCGTGCAGGACGTCTACCTGGACCAGTCGATCACGATCGCGTAAGTAGCGTCAGGCCGTGAGCCAGATCGAGGTCGCTGACGCCGGGGTGTGGACCTGGCCCAACCTCGTGACCGTGATTCGCCTGGTCATGCTGCCTGTCTTCCTCTGGCTGCTCTTCGGCACCGACCATCGAGCCGTCGCGGCCTGGCTGCTCGCCACCCTGGGCGCGACTGATTGGATCGACGGCTACCTGGCGCGCGCGCTGCACCAGGTCTCCAACGTCGGCAAGGTCCTCGATCCCGTCGCCGACCGATTGTTAGTGATGGTCGCTCTCATCTCGGTCGCGGTCGCGGCGGGGGTGCCCTGGTGGTTCGCGTTGACGACGCTCGCGCGCGAACTGATCGTGTCGGTGCTCACGTTGGTGCTCGCGGCCCTGGGCGCCGCGCGCATCAACGTGTTGTGGTGGGGCAAGGTCTCGACGTTTGCCCTGATGACCTGCTATCCGCTCTTCCTGCTTACGACGAACCCGCACCACCACGCCTTGCGCCCGTGGCAGCACGACGTGCGCGACGTCACCTGGGTCATCGGGCTGTTCGGCCTGACCCTGGCGTGGGTCGTGCTCTTGGGCTACGTGCGCCCGGCCCTTGCGGCCCTGCGCGAGGGGCGAGCCGGACGGCAAATCTTGTAGATTCGCAGCATGCAGATACCTGACGACCTCCGATATTCCAACGATCACGAGTGGGCGAGGGTCGCGGACAACGTGGTGCGCGTCGGCATCACCGATTACGCGCAGGACGCGCTCGGCGACGTCGTCTTCGTCGACCTGCCGAGCGTCGGCACCGACGTCAGCGCCGGGGGAGCGATCGGTGAGGTCGAATCGACCAAGTCGGTCTCGGAGATCTACGCACCGGTCTCGGGGACGATCACCGCGGTGAACAGTTCCCTCGCCGACACACCCGAATCGGTGAACGCCGACCCCTACGGTGAGGGTTGGATCTGCGAGATCACGACGTCGGACAGCTCGGACTTCGACGAACTGTTGGACGCCGCGAGCTACCGCACCCTCACCAATAGTTAGCCCCGACGTGACCGAAGAAAGTTCAGTAGGGTGAACTCGTGAACTGCCGACGATGCGGGGAAATCCTGAACGCCAACGCGAATTTCTGTTGGTCGTGCGGCGCCCCCCAGCACGACGCCACGTCGCCCGAAACGATCGCCGTGCCGGTGATCAGCGCGAACGAAACCTTGAGTCCGGCGGCTAACAACGATCCCAAGGGTGAGCACCGTGACGAGTTGGTGATCGCCTCGGGAACGCACGCCGGCACGCGCTTCGAACTGAAGAACGAGATCACCACGATCGGACGTCACGAGGCGAGCGACATCCTGCTCGACGACGTGTCGGTCTCGCGCCACCACGCCCTCTTCACCCGCACCGCGAGCGGGCGTATCACGCTGCGCGACCTCAATTCACTCAACGGCACCTACGTGAACGGCGCGCGGGTCGAGGAGACGGCGCTGCACTCGGCCGACGAGGTCCAGGTGGGGAAGTTCAAGCTGGTCTTCTGGGAGGCGACGCTGTGACCGCCGGCAAACTGCGCATCGGCGAGGTCCACGCCCTGTTGCGCAAGGACTATCCCGACATCGAGCTCTCCAAGATCCGCTACTACGAGGACAAGGGGCTGGTGCTGCCGTCACGCAGCTCGAAGGGTTACCGCCTCTACTCCGAGCGCGATGTGGCCTGTCTGCGCGAAGCGATCCGCCTGGCCCAAGAGGAGTTCGTGCCGCTACGCGTGGTGCGCTTCCGGTTGATCGAGCAGGGCCTGCTCGATGACGAGGGGACGTCGCCCAGTGCGCGCCACGTCGCGCGCGAGACGATCGCCAACGTCGTCTCGATTCCCGCGCCGACGGCCACGCCGACGCCGGGGGGCCGACCGAACCTGAGCGTCGTGCGTTCCGACGACGAGACGCCCACGGCGAACGAGACGCCCCAACTGGCGACCGTGCAGTACTGGACGTTGCACGAGTTCTTGAAGATGACCGGCCTGGACGAGCACAGCGTCTTCCAGCTGCAGACGCTCGGACTGCTCGCGCCCACCATCGTGGCCAACGAGGTCGTGTTCACCGGTCTCGACCTTCGCGTGGCCGGTGCGGTCAGCGCGTTGCTGGCGCGCGGCGTGCAGGTCCGCCTGCTCGGCGCCCTGCGGCGAACGGTCGAGCGTGAAGTCGGCGTGATTGAGGATCTCACCCAGCCCCTGCGCGACCCCGGCAGCACCGTCACGGCCGACCAGGCCCACGACGTCGTTGCCTCGGTCGCGTCCGAGGTGGGCGCGCTGCGCGCCCTGCTGCTGGAACGCACGTTGGGCGAGTACCTCGGGCGCTAGCCCCGCCATTCGCGCGGTGCCGGTCTAGGCTGGACGCATGATAGAGGTGGTGCTGCGAGCCGTTCGCGTCGACGTCGGTACGTCGACGCCGTTGCTGTTGCTCGAAGAGGTCGGCGGTGACCGGGTGCTGCCGATCTTCATCGGCGCCCCCGAGGCGACGGCCATCGCCTACGCGCTGGGCAACATCGAGACGCCGCGGCCGATGTCGCACGACCTGCTGGGCAACGTGATCGGTGCCCTCGGCGCGCAGTTGTTCGCCGCCGAGATCACCGAACTCGTCGACAACGTCTTCTACGCGAACCTGCGCCTGCTGCGCGACAGCGCCGAGATCAACGTCAGCGCCCGGCCGAGCGACGCGGTGGCCCTCGCGCTGCGCGTCGGCGCGCCGATACTGGTCAACGACGAGTTGATGGCGTTGCAGGGAAAGATCTTGAGCATCGAGGACGAGGACGACGAGACCGAGGACGCGGAGGAGGTCCCCTCCGAGGCCGACCTGGTCGCCGAACTGCGCGACTTCCTGGACACGATCCGCCCCGAGGACTTCAATCAGTGAGCCGAGCGCTGAAGTCGCTCGGGATCTTCGCCGCCTTCGTGGTGATCTACACGCTGAGTCGCCACGCGATCGACTCGAACACGACCACCACGACTACCACCACGTCGACGACGACCACGACGACGACCATCGCGAAAGTGGTCGGCTCGACCTGTGCCGGCGGCGACTTCAGCGCCGTCTACAACGAGGGTGAAGGTGCCGCGGGCACAATCGACGCGAGCGTGACGCTGACTAAGGTCACGTCCGGTTCGTGCACGCTCGAGGGCTGGCCCATCCTGGCGCTGCAGGACACGACCGGCGCGGTGCTCACGTCCACCACCGTCGACGTGCGCCCGAGTGACGCGCCGATCCAATTCCCCGTCGCCCAGGCGAATGCGGCGCCGACGCTGTTGAACCTAACCAAAGGCTCCGTCGCCGATTTCTCCCTCGCCTACTCCGACGTGCCCGTCGGCAACGGATCCTGCCCGTCGGCCCGCACCCTCAGCGTGCAGGTCGCCGCCGGCGGCTCGGTAGCCACGTTGACACCGACCTATCCGCTGCAACCGTGCAACAAAGGCACGATCTGGGTCAGCCCGTACTACGGGGCCGGCTGACCGCGTCACGGCGCAACTTATCGGCCGTCGTTTTTCGGCTACGTTCACTGCAGGCGCTCCTGCGCCGCCGTCGCCACTCGGGAGTGGTGGTCGGTCATGAAGTGAGGGGGGATTCATGAGTGAGGGATTCACACCGCAGTCGCTGGGCGCTAAGGTGCCCGACGTTCCCGGTGAGCACGAGCGGCTGCGGCGCGGGGCCCTCGGGCTGATCGACATCGCGGCGGCGACGATGGCCAACATCGGGCCGGCGATGAGCTTCTACTTCTCCTTCGGCTACCTGGCCTACACCGCCGGTCTGGCCTCGCCGCTGACGATCATCGCCGCCGGCATCGCGATCCTCTTCCTGGGCAATACGCTGTCCGAGTTCACCAAGGTCCTGCCCTCCACGGGCGGCTTCATCTCCTTCGTGGGCAAGACCTTCGGAGGACGCACGGCCGTGACGACGGCGATCCTGACCGGGGTGGGCTACATCGCCGCGATGGCCTCGGTCATCGCGATCGTCGGTGGGTTCTTCCAGATCATCCTGCAGCACTACAATGTCGGGGGCCTCGACAAGGTGCCGTGGATCATCTGGACGCTGGTCTTCCTCGCGCTGGCCGCGACGATGATGGTGCGAGGGATCTCGATCTCGACCAAGGCGGCCGGGCTCTTCTTCGCCTTCGAGATGACGATCCTGCTGCTGGTGAGCGTCATCACGCTCATCAAGTTCCACGGGTCGATCAACTTCAAGCCCTTCGAGTACCACAACATCACCGGCGGCTTCAAGGGCCTGGCCGCCGGCTTCCCGCTCGCGATCTATCTCTTCATTGGATGGGAGAACTCGGCGGCCCTGGCCGAGGAGACGACCGACCCGCGAAGGAACGTGCCCAAGGCCGTCTTCACGTCCACGCTGATCATGCTGGTGGCCTACGTGCTCTTCGCCTTCTCCACCGTCGTGGGCTTCAAGGACAACGTCAACAAGTTGACCAGTTCCAGCGTGCTGATCCCCTTCGTGACGGTGGCCGGCAAGATCACCGTCGTGGTGCTGTTCTTCGCCTTCCTCGCCGGCATGACCTCGACGTTGGGGGCCCTGATTGCCGGCACCAACTCCCAGGCCCGGCTCATCTTCAACGCCGGGCGCGAGGGTCTGTTACCGAAGTTCATTGGCAAGGTCCACGCCGAACGGCGCACGCCGATGAACGCGCTGTTCTTCTTCCTCGGTTGCGGCCTCTTGATCATCGGGGTGTGGGGTCTCGGCCATATCATCGGGGGCCACGCCACCTCGGGCAGCATGAGCGCATTGGCCATGTACGACGAGTCGGCGACCTTCGGCGCCTTCCTCGTGCTGCTGGTTTACGGAATGAGCAACCTGGCGCTGCCCTTCTACTACAAGCGCTACCACCCCGAGCTCTACAGGCCCTTCCGTCACGGCTTCTTGCCGATAGTCGGCGTGCTGACGATCTTGGTGCCGATCTACTACCTCTGCAAGCCGCCGCTGACCGCGCCCTACAGCTGGTACCCGTGGATGGCGCTCGGGACCGTCATCCTCGCGGTGATCTACGCCTCGGTGCTCGTGTCGCGCGACCCCGGCCTGGGTGATCGCGTCGGCTCGATCGTCGCCGACGAGTAGGCCTACCTCGTTCGTCTAGTCCGTGGTCGGGCGCACGAGGATCCGTCCCCGTGTCGCGCCCCGGCGCACGACGTCGATCGCGTCGGCCAGCTCCTCGAGGGTGACCTCGCGGTCGATGAGGGGAGCGACGTCGAGACGCGGCGCCATTTCGCCCAGGGCCGACCACACCCGTTCGCGCGTCGCGCGAGAGGCCTGCACCGCGTCGACGCCGAGCAGGCTCACCGCGCGCGTGATGAAGGGATAGATCGACGTTGTGAGCTCGGTGCCCGCGACCAGCCCACTGGCCGCGACGGAGCTGCCGTAGCGCAGCGAGCGCAGCACCTGGTGCAACGTCTCGCCGCCGATGCAGTCGACGGCACCGGCCCAGCGCTCGCTCGCCAGCACCCGGTCGAGGCGGTCGCTGATCTCGTCGCGCCCGATCACGCGCACGGCGCCGCGCTCGCGTAGCCACGCCGACTCCTGGACCGAACCGGTCGAGGCGACGGGGTCGTGGCCGCGCAACGCGAGCAGCGTGATGGCCATCGAGCCGACCCCGCCGGTCGCGCCGGTGACGAGGACGTCGCCGTCCTCGAGACCGTGGTCCTCGAGGGCCAGTACACTGGCCATCGCCGTGAAGCCGGCCGTGCCGATGACCATCGCGTCGCGCGTGCTGATCGTCTCGGGCAGGACGTTGATGAGGTTCGAGGGGGCGTAGAGGTACTCGGCGAAGCCGCCGTCGCGGCCGACCCCGAGGTCGTGGCCGTGCACGGCCACCCGGGTGCCGACGGCCAGGTCGGGATCGCTCGACTCGGCCACCACTCCCGCCGCGTCGACGCCACCGACGAGGGTGGTGACGCGGCGCACCCGGCTCGGCGCCGCGGCCACGAGGGCGTCCTTGTAGTTGACCCCGCTGTACTCGACCTGAATCAGGACGTCGCTCGGGTCGGTGGCCACGGCGGCGGCGTCGACGAGCCCGCAGTTCAGTGCACCGTCGAGCTCGTTGACGACGAAAGCGCGCATGGGTCAAGGTTAAACGAGTGCCCACGTGAATCGAAATACGATTGATGGATGTCCACGGTGCTGCTCAACGGTCACGCGACGTGGGCCCGGGTCGCCAAGCGGCGGGCCCCGTCGCTGGTGCTGCTGCACGGCGGGATGAGCAACAGCACGAGCATGCTCCGTTCGATCGGACCGGAGCTCGCCAAGTACTACGCGGTGTCGGCCTTCGACCGGCGCGGCCACGGCCGCACCGCCGACACGGCCGAGCCGTTCCACTACGACTCGATGGCCGAGGAGGCCGTGGCCTTCCTCGAGTTCCTGGGCCGTCCCTCGCACCTGGTCGGCCACAGCGACGGCGCGATCGTCGCGTTACTGGTGGCCATGCGCCGGCCCGACCTCGTGCGCCGGGTCGTGGCCGTCGGGGCCAATTACGACTACCGCGCCCTCGTCGAAACCCCGTCGTTCGACTTCGAGGGTCCGGCCTTCGAGACCTGGGCCAAGCGCTTTGGCGCGCTCTCGCCCGACGGCGCGGCCCACGCGCGCGCCGTCATCGAGAAGACTCTGCGCCTCAGCGCCACGGAGCCCACGCTGACGACCGACGACCTGGGCCGCATCACGGTCCCGGTGCTGGTGATGTCGAGCGACGACGAGCCCTTCGACCTGGGCCACGTCTGCTCGATGTACGAGGCCATCCCCGGCGCCGAGCTGGCCATCGTGCCGGGCACCTCGCACTCGATGCTGAAGGAGCGCTCCGCGGTCTGCGTGAGGATCATCCACCACTTCCTCAAGTCGCCCTGGCCCCCGGTGACCGAGTCGCCGACGCGCCGCTCGAGCGCCCGGCCCGGCCCGAGCGAGCCCGAGACCAACAGCGTGAAACGGGGCGGCGCTCAGTACACTTGAGCCATGCTGACGCGGCTCTCACACGTGCGCGTCCCCCTCGTCAACTGGTGGACGTCGCGCAACGGTCTGCGCAGCGACGCCGTGCTCTACGCGTTGTCGGGCCTCTTCGCGCTGGTGCTCGGGTTCACGTCGGGCCAGGGCGCGCAGTGGCAGTGGGGCTATCTCGCCGTTGGGCCCTACCTGTTCATCGCGGTCCTGTCGTGGGTGCTCGCTCGGGTGGACCTGCG
This sequence comes from Acidimicrobiales bacterium, assembly GCA_050010495.1. GTDB lineage: Bacteria > Actinomycetota > Acidimicrobiia > Acidimicrobiales > RAAP-2 > RAAP-2. Next base: position 2,161 of record JBEKKW010000024.1, on the reverse strand, counting down.
CCGGGTGTTGAGCGTGCGCGTGGCGCTGCTCGCGCTCGTGATCGTCGGCACGGTCGCCGTGCCGCTCGGGCTCGAGGCCCACTGGCGCCACTCTCAGCCCGAGATCGGCGTGATCAAGCGATCGGCCGGCTTCGTCTCTAAGGGCAAGGACCCGTACCGGACCTACGTCAAGGACGGCAAGGTGGTCAACGAGATCCCCGGCCGGCCGGCCTACGAGTCGTTCTTCCCCTACTTCCCTCTCATGAGCGTCTTCGGCCTGCCCTCGGCCCTGACCCACAAGGGCAAGGGTCTCACCGACCCTCGCATCGTGATGACGTTGATGACCTTGATCGCCAGCGCCCTCGCCCTGTCGCTGCTGCGCGCGTCGCGCCAGCAGAAGATCCGTATCGCCCAAGTGCTGATCGCCTTGCCGACCGGGGCCCTCTTCCTCGCGACGGGCGGGGACGACATGCCGATCCTGGCCCTGCTGTTGCTGGGCGTGGCGGCGCTGCAGCGCCACTCGAACTATCTCGCTGGCGTGAGTCTGGGACTGGCCGCCGCGATGAAGTTGACGGCCTGGCCCCTGGCGGCCGGAGCGCTGCTCGTGGCTCGCGAGCGCGACGGCCGTCCGGCCTGGCGCAAGGTCGGGTTGATCATCGCCTGCATCCTGGTGGTCACCGTGACGCCCTTCGTGCTGCACGCCCCCGGGGCCTTCATCTCCAACGTCTTCGCCTTCCCGCTGGGCCTCGCCGGCGTGGCCTCGCCGGCCGCGAGCACGCTGCCGGGCCACATCCTCTTCTCGTGGTGGAAGCCCTCGGGCCACATCCTCGCCCCGGTCACCTTCGTCGTCGGCGGCTACTTCGTCGCGCGCTACTTCCAACGCCACTGGCCCCTGAACCTCTCCCAACTGCTCGGGGTCATGAGCCTGGTGACCCTGGTGCTGATGTGCGTGGCCTCGGCGACGCGCATTGGCTACGTCATCTACCCGGTCAACTTCGCGCTGTGGTCGTGGATCTGCCAGGACAAGGTGGTCCGGGTCCTCGAACCGGTCTAGATGGTGTCCGAGTTCTGGTAGATGGTGAACGTCCAGTGCGTCGTCGTCGCGCTCGAGGAGCGCACCGTGATCCCCACCACCCAGTAGAAGCCGTCCGAGCCGCTCTTCTGGAATAGTGACTGGGGCTTGCCGTTCGCGGCGCCGCGCGAGAAGAGGTTCCAGCCCATCGCCTCGAGGTGGCTCTGGTAGTAGCCGAGCAGCGCGCCGTAGCTGGCCGACGTCGTGAGCGGCCGGTAGCAGTCGAAGTCGCCGGCCCCGGCGTTGGGCAGCTGCGTGGCGCCGTCCGCACGGGTGCCGACCGGTACCAGCAGGGCGCCGGCGATGTTGCCCGGGGGATTGTCGGGCTGCTGGCACGTGGTGAGCAGGCCGCTCGACACCTCGGTCGCGAGACCGCCGACGACGATTGGCACCGTCGTGGTCGTCGTGGTGACGCCCTGGTCGGAGATGAGGTTGATCACCATGAAGCTGGCCAGCACCACGACGGCCAGGATCACGACGGCCGCCGCCGGCCAGATACTCGTGGTGGTGGTGAGGGGCGCCTTGGGCGAGTCGCTCACGGGTTCCACCCGAAGTGGTCGATGGGGCCGTGGCCCTCGCCGAGGTGCCACGTCGAAGCGCCCTGCAGGGCCGCGAGCACGAAGGACTTGGCGTCGCGGGTGGCCTCGGTGACGCTGCGCCCTAGAGCCAGACCGGCGCAGATCGCGGCCGAGAGCGAGCACCCCGTGCCGTGGTCGTTGGTCGTGTCGACGCGCGCCGCGTCAAAGACGGTGAGTCCGGCGCCACTCACCAAGACGTCGGGGGAGCGGGGTGCCCCCGATGGGCCCGGTTCGACGTGGCCCCCCTTGACCAGCACGTAGGTCGGCCCGAACGCGAGCAGGGACGTGGCGAGCGTCGCCATGTCGTCGACGTCCTTCACGTCGCGCACGTCCACGTCGCATAGGGCCGCCGCTTCGCGCAGGTTGGGGGTGACCACTAGCGCGTGGGGCAGCAGGGCCTCGCGATAGGCCGCGACACCGCCCTCGGCCATGAGGAGCTGACCGGTCGAAGAGACGAGCACCGGATCGACCACGAGTTGGGCCAGCACCCCCTCGCGGGCCAGGTCGGCGACGCGCTCGACGGTGGCCGCCT